>JBAXJW010000080.1:0-6701 GCA_037137635.1 bacterium
ACCCTATCCAGAGTATTCAATGTTGGTACGTTATGAAAAAGAAGATCCCAACGAAGTTCAGTACGTTGATTCTAAAGACTTGGATCAATATCGAGTGAGTTTTAAAGAAGGTGCGCGGGTTTTTGTAGGAGGTAAAGCTATCGAAAACACATCTTTGACTTTTGTGATGGATAAAAAAGGAAATATTTATGCTTCTCCGGATAAAATGTATTTGCATCATTCTTCCTTTTTGAGGGGGCAGAAGGTTGCGTGTGCGGGTCATTTATTTTTGATAGAGGGCGCTTTACATACAGTGATGAATTCATCGGGGCACTATGTGCCACCAGCTCGCTCTTTAATTTCTGTTGCTGAGGAGTTGTTGGAGCGAGGAGTGGATATTCGAGGTATGACGTTTATTCCCGTTCAAGCAAAAGAAATTCACAACATCGAAGCGGAAGTTAAGCATATGATTTCTGAGAAAAGCAAATTCAACAAAATAAAAAATAAAGGATGTCGATCTATTTTAGATCAGATCCTAGGATAGTTTTTAGGATTACTTATGAACGAAGATAATTGCCCTAAGTGCCATTCTGTAAATATTTACCAAGACCGAGATTTGTGGATTTGCCCCGAATGTTCTCATGAATGGATGGGAGGTGACGAGGCTCTTGTTGCAAAGGAAACAGTTGCAGAAGATTCTTCCGTTCGAGATGCTAATGGGAATGTTTTAAGTGATGGTGATTCTGTTGTTGTGATTAAAGATTTAAAAATCAAGGGATCATCAGGTTCAGTAAAGAGTGGAACTAAGGTCCGAAACATCAGACTTGCAGATATGGGGGATGGCCACAACATCGCTTGTAAGATTGATGGTATCGGAGCCATCAATTTAAAGTCTGAATTTGTAAGGAAAGCGTAAAGTTATTTAACGATCTTATTTAACGATCAAAGTCGCTTCTTTGTGTTTGGGGTGCAAGAAGCAGCTGATTTTGACTTCGCCTTTTTTGTCGGCAGGAACATTTACAAGAATCTTGTATGCAACTCCACGCTTAACGCTTGTTTTAACTCCAAAGTCTTTGATTTCAAGACCATGTTCTTCAGGGCCTGTTGTTAAGTCGTGCTTTGCGCTGAGAAGGTATGTCTTTCCCGCTTCGATGTTTTTGTCTTTAAGAACCCAAGTGGTGATACCATTTATAGATTCAGTTTTAACTTCGATTTTAGGGAGTCCAAGGTCTTCTTTAGGCGTTGCTACTTTTGTAATCGTTTTTGAATCTTTAGCAGCAAATGAAGAAAAAGAGAAAAGGGTTGCTAAGAGAAGTAGTTTTTTCATAAAGCCGAGTTAAGCTCTCTCGCAAAAATCTGGCAATAGATGGAATCGTATTTCGAGGGTCTTTAACAAGATGCGTTTGATTTACATCCTATCAATCGTTGGGATGTTGAGAAGCTTAAATCCTTCTTCCAAAAATTCAAGTGTGAGTTTCACAAGCGTTAAACGAGAATTCTTGATTATTTCTTCGACGTTTAAAACGGGGCATTCTTTGTAAAAGCGATTGAAAAGCTTAGCGATATCAAACAAATAGTTAGCCAAATGATTGGGGCGGTATTCGTGAGCCGCGGCTTCTACGATTTCGTTAAAGCGATAAAGAGCGTAATATAACTCTTCTTCTTGCGAAGTCGTGAGATGAAGATTTGTTTTTGAAAAATCAATCTCGCCAGCTTTCGCTAAGAGACTTTTGCAACGAGTGGTCACGTATTGAAGGTAGGGTCCTGTTTCTCCCTCAAGAGCAATCCACTGTGAAAGAATAAATTTAATTGGAGAAGACGGATCAATTCGAAGCATTCCGTATTTCAAAGCTGCAAGAGTGATCTTCTGAGAAGTCTTTTTAATTTCCTCTGCTGGCCATTCATCTTTGTAGCGATCGAGATAATCTTTCGTCACAATATTTTCTATTTGATCACGAAGCTCTTCAAGGCTCAGTCCCCTGGCATCGCGTGAGCTAAAGGCTTCTCCTTTTTCATTGTTCACACTTTCGTAGCTGAGGTGTTCTGAGCGCGTAGCTTGAGGAAAGCCCATGAGCTCAGCCACTTTGAAAAGTTGTTTGAAGTGAAGTTTTTGTCGTGAATCGACTATGTATATCGCTTTCGCTGTGTGCGCGTCTGAGAACTTTCGGCGAATTAATTCCAAATCCTTTGTGAGGTAGAGTCCATTTCCATCACTTTTGAGAAGCAATGCAAAACCAAGTTCTTCGCCTTTGTGCGTTCCAAGTTGAACTCCCACAGCTCCTTCGTTTATTTGGAAAATGTTTTTTTCAAGATATTCCTCTACGAGTTTTCGAGAAGCTTCATCGCATTCACTCTCGTAGTACCATTTGTGAAAATGAGAGTTCGACCATTCGTAAACTCTTTTCATTTCTGCAAGAGACCACTCGCGAGTTTCTAGATAGAGAGCGTAATCGTCGCCCTTGAGGTCTTGAAGATTACGAAGGATTTCTTGAATCTCTTTTGTGGCTTTTTCTTTTTCTACTTCACCCAAGCTGCTCATTGCTTGAGTTGAAAGTGCATATTGTTTGCCGAGCCAGATAGCCTTGTCAGCACCCTTTGGCCATGTTTCTCGTGGAATCTGCTTGAGGTACCAAAGAACGCGCGCAATGTGAGCGCCGAGGTCTCCGGGGTAAGTTGTGCGAATAACTTTGTAGCCAACGCTCTCTAGCAAATGAGAAACGGAGTCACCGTAAAAAAGATTGCGCATGTGACCCAAGTGAAGAGCTTTGTGTGTGTTGGGCTGAGAGTATTCAATGTCGATCTGCTCACGTTTGATGTGAGAAAGTTCTTTAAAGTAAGTTTTTTCTAAAACGCTTTTTGAAAAACTTTGTGTGCTTTCGTTGTAATTGAAGAAAAAATTTACATAGCCACCCGCAACTTTAACGTCTTTGACCAGAGCGGGGAGCGATTTTTTTATTTCATCTACGATAAGGGCAGCGATTTTTGGAGGTGCGTTTTTTAATTCTTTCGCCAGTGGAAAGCAGGGAAAAGCTAATTGTCCCATATCGAGAGAGGGAGGCACTCCTAGTGAGTTTTCTACGTGCTCTGTCGAAGATTGGGGAGCGATCGTAGCAAGAGCTGTTTTGAGGCTTTGGGCTGCAGTTTGTTTAAAGGGAGTGAGGTAGTGATTATGGGTTGGGTGCATGTATTGCGCTCGAGATTTAAAGCAATTTATTAAAGAATAAAAAGTGGTGGTCAGGGAGGGAATCGAACCCCCGACACGAGGATTTTCAATCCTCTGCTCTACCGACTGAGCTACCTGACCTTCGCTTATTAAGCGGTTACCAGCTTCTTATTAATCCTTCAAAAAGCACTTGGCCCCTTGAACAATTCCGTTTAGAAATATCCTTATGCGCAACGTTTTGCTAGTGTCCGCGAAGATTTTTTTCACTTTTTTATTTATTTCTTCAGTTTTGAACGCCGAAACGGCTCTAAATCCTAAATTAAATCCAAATATTCCTCGTGAAGCCGCCGGAAACGGACTTTACAATCAAAGTGGAGCCAATTCCTGTGTTTATTGCCATGGCGTGGGTGGGGTGAATGGGAACGTAAAAATTGCTGCAAATCTTCAAAATCCAAAATCTTGGAAAATTTATAAAATTTTGGGTGGAGATGCGGCTTTTGCAAAAGACAAAGAGGGTTTTCGCTCAAAAATGAAGCAAGCCACGACTCACCTTATTCTTAACGGTGCTATTGCTCATAACTCCAGCTTCAAGCAGCCTTGGTATGATTCATCAAAAGCGGCTCCGTACAACGGCCAAATGTTGGGTGTAAACGGCGGCCCCAGTCGCGCATGGCTCAAAAAATACAAAGAGAAATACGGATTACTTCCCGAAGTCGCTGCAGACTCTGTATATCTATACATCAAGTCTTTGGGCAAAGAAGACGTTCTCTAGTTTAATGCTTTGTTTTTTGAGGCAGCATTTTCGATAAAATTCCTGCGCTGATCAGAATTCCTAAGACGATCGCAAGATTCACTCCCACAGGAATGACGTACCATTTTTCAATGAGCATTTTGATTCCTACAAAACTCAAAACAAGACCCAATGCAGGCTGCAGAAGATGAAATCTTTTGATGAGATCTTCGAGGACAAAGAAAAGCGCCCTGAGTCCCATGACCGCAGCAATGTTTGAGGTGTAAACCACAAAAGTGTCTCGGCTAATGGCTAGCACAGCAGGAACAGAATCAATTGCGAACAAGACATCCGTGCTTTCGACAATCAATAAAGCGATAAAGTACAAAGTAAAAGAGTGGTGTTTGCTGTGAGGGTCGTACTTAAAGAAATGGCCATTGTGGGGTTCGTCTGTGATGGGCAAGAATTTTTTTGCCAAATGAAAGACTTTGGAGGCGCGAGGATCGAAATGATTTTCTCCTTTTGAGAGCAGAAACTTGATTCCTGTAAAAAGGAGGATCGCTCCAAAGATATACATGATGAAGTGAAATTGCTGAATCAGTTGAGTTCCAGCGGTGATCATAATGGCACGCATGATGATCGCGCCCATGATTCCCCAAAAAAGAAGGCGATGCTGATGTTTTCTTTCGATATTAAAGGAAGCAAAAATTACAGCAAAGACCATCAGATTGTCGACAGAGAGCGATTCTTCAATAATGTAGGCCGCATAGTATTCAAGTGCGGAATCGATTCCTCGTGAAAGATAGATGTAAAAACCAAATCCAAGACCGAGAGAAATCCAGAAGGCACTCCACTTAAGAGCTTCTTTGAATTCAATAACGTGTTCTTTGCGGTTAAGAACTACAAGATCTAAAAAGAGAAGCGCTGCGACTCCAAGGTGAAAGACAACCCATTCATTCATCATCAAAAAGTTTTCCTTGGTGTGGTTTTACATCGTTTTCATCGATGCCTCCACCAATGGTCACTTCATGTTTGATGAGTTTACGATTTTGCGTGTTAAACGCAAAGAAAGCATTTTCGGGAAATTCTTTTTTTAATTCAACAAAAGCTTCTAAAATCAGTTTGAGATTTTCGGGATCGTCATCCGACATCCCAAATCGATGATGAGGATTGTATCCATAGCAATCAAAAGCATCTTTGACTGATTGATGGATTGCTCGTTTTTTGAGTTCAGGAACACTCAGTTTTAAATCTTTGTCTTCGAGTTCGAGTCGAGTAGGTGAGTGAGAAACAGGGTAAACCCCAAGATAATTTGGGTGAGTCACGAGATCTCGCGTTTGAACAAGGTGGTTAATTGCGCGTTTGATGGTGTGTGGGTGGTGTCCGCGAGCTGTGATGATTGAAAGAGGTCTGGAATTCTCCACTGCGTAAGCAAAGAAATTCCACGAAGGTCCCTTCCACTCAAGCTGAGGGTCATTCAGAGCGCGGCGAAGATCCACAATAAGTGCTTGTTCCTCAGTCTTAGGGTCGATTGTGCGATCGCGAAAATTCATAAAAGAATTGTACCGATCATCAAAGCGACTTTCGTACTCAAACCACGGAGAAGACTGATTGTTCATGTGTTCTTTGAATTCAATCCAATCTTCGGTAGACACACTTTTCATAGAAGAATCGGTTTTTTTAAATAAAACAAGCTCGGATGGAAGGTGTAAAACATTGTCGTCGAGATCGAAGAAGTAAAAGCTTCGACCCCCTTTGTGAAAATTGCGGTCGAGCTCTCTAAAGAATTGAATCGGAAGGGTCATTTGCCCTTTTGATTCATCCGTCATAGGGAAGATTTTCCTTTTTTGGGAGAGTTGTTTTTATGGTGATGGTGAGAGTGCTCGGGATGCGTGCAGCATTCATCATCGCCTGTGTGTTCTGTCATGTGATGTGAAAGAGTTAAATAGAGTTGAAAAAGAGCCAGAGTCATAAAGGCTGAGGCAAAAACAGAATGGTTGTGAAAGAGAAGCGCTAGGGTTCCCCAGCTAAAAATTATTCCAAGAGTCCAAGGGTGCCATTTTCGCTTGGGAGCACGACTGAGCAAGAAAAGGCTCGATACCAAAACAAAGGCCCAAGCTCCATATTCAACGTAGTTGTTGTGAGGCATGAGTCGTAAGAGTGAGGGAGCGATGAACGTGAGCGCAACCGTGGCAAGACAATGAACAAGGCAAAGGTAGCTTGCCATTTGGCCTATCCAAAAAAGCATTTTCACATGCTTTCGTTTTTTTTGGCTCATGTGTTTGTATCTCTATAAAAGCATGGCTTTGCTTTGAATTCCATGAAAAAAGACCGCGCGCGTTAGGAGGGGCTTTATCGGCTACAGGGCAATGGCTGTGCTATCATTATAAGCATCATGAGCATGAAAAAAGTAAGTTTTGATGGAGCCATCGACTTTTCGACCGTTAACCTCGACGAATACAAAAAGAACTTTCAAGAAGGCTTAAAGATTGCCCGAGAACGTTTTACAAAATTAAAAAGCCAACCCTCAATACAGGACCCTGTTCAGTTTCTGAGGTCTTATTCAGAAATGGATCTTGAGTTGAATGAGACAAGTTCTGTTTTTTTTAATTTGCTAGGGTCCGACGGCACCCCAGAGATGCATGCTTATGCTCAAGAAATTCAACCTGAACTCTCCAAGTTTGGGAATGAAGTGGCTTTAGATACAGAAATTTTTAAAATAATTGAACAGTCTCGTAACGAAATAAAAAAAACTGATTTCAAAGAGTGGAGTCGTTTTAATGACGAAGTTTACCGATCTTTTGTTCGAAACGGAGTGAACCTTCCTGA
>JBAXJW010000081.1:0-6608 GCA_037137635.1 bacterium
GTTTTGCACACCAATCAAATCCCTTCTCTTTATGGTCAAAAATAAACTGTGTAGCGGTTGCTGAAACAAGCTTAGCTCCAACTTTTACGTGTCCGTAGGGATCAATGTTTAAATCAGGTAGACTGCGTGGTGAGCTTTGTGCCAGGCCTAAACTTATTATTTTTTGGCTTACTGATTTTTCAGTTCTTATATCGGGATCAGTAGGATTTGTTGTTTCAAAGAGTTCGTTTAATTTAGCTGCAATTTCAGCATGGGTTAATCCCTGATTAAGAAAATGTACTAAAAGAGCGCCTTCTTTTTCACCGTCCTTAAATCTTTCCCAAGCTACGCCTCTATTTTCTAATCCATCGTGATGTCTTATAAAGCGACTAGCTTGAGTTTCTCCCTCACCATAGTTTCCGTTAAAAGCCTCAGTAATAAATAAATTATAAAAAGATAACTCTTGGTAAACTTTTCCTTGGGTTATTTTTAATTCTTCTGCCATTTCGGGGACGCTTAGTTTGCCTAAAGATTGTTGATAGTAATCATAGCGTTGCTTGCGCTGAGGGTCTTTTAGAAGATCTTCAAGGGAAAGTTTTTTAACAGTTTGAAAAGCTTCTTGTTTTGATGCTGGATCAACATAGTCGGGATGTCCGTCAAAGATAAGAAGTGAATAGTAGGCTTCAACAGCTTTAGCGTCTTCTTCGCTAAGTTGGTGATCTTTTCGAAAATTCTCCCATTTATCTTTTCGTTTTTCGAAGGGAGTATTGAAGAAAATATCTTCGATCGAATCATCAAAGCCTTTGATAAAAGATGGGTAGTAGTCTTTGAAAGAATCTTTGAGGCTTTCTGTTGGATGGTTGTAATGAATTTTTGGATCTATGAGGGTTTGTTTTTGAGTGCTCACAAAATGAATAATCAAGGGAGCCCTGAGGTAATCTAAACATTCTTCGGTAATAGATGCGTGTAGAAAAGAGGAGAACAAAAAAACATACAAAAGACAAAGGCTCTTTTTGCTTTTAGATATCACCGAAGTCATAAAAATATTTTAACGCAAAAAAGAAAAAACATGACGAAGAAAAAGCTGCTCAGCTTAAATGCCAAATTATTGGTAAAGGAATAAGGGGTTTATTTTGAGATACTGGAACAGTTATATGTTAAAAACTTATATATATGAAAAAAGGAATATTTTTTTTAGGTTTTATTTTTATCCTGACTTTTTTGTATAAAAAAACACAGAAGTACGATCAACCGAAAAACGTAACTCCTGCTGATAACCCGCTACTAGCTCACTCAGAAAAACAATATGCAAACAACTCACGGGCGACTCAGCAATCAGTAACTGAGAGCGCCTCAAGTAATTCATCGGTTATTAATGATGAAGAAGATTCTGGTCCCGACAGCTTTATCGACTTTATAGCTAACCCTCTTGGTGCGGAACTTCAAAACAATACAGTAAAAGTTAAACCTGAGGTAGGAGAAGATTACAAAAAAATATTTCCTACTGACGGAATGGGGCATGAAAGAGAAGAAGGCTTCGGTGTAGTCAATGACTCCGTACAAGACATCGTAGCTTTCCTTCGCTCAAAAATAGCAACTCGGGGCGGCGATGCTATTTTAACTCAAGAGAAGAGAAGTAAAAGCTTATTTTTTAAAATTCTCAACGGAAAGAGCTTTAATGGAAGTGTTATTTTCGAAGATGGCTCTAGGAATCCTTCGGTATCCCTCAGAATATCAAGCGGTGGCAATGATATCATTCATGTGGAGACAGATGGTAAAATACTTGAGCACAGATCGATTCCTGTAACATCCGAAGGAATATGGAGACTTGATCTATTAAAGGATGGACTGCTTATTTTTCAGACTAGATGCCCCTACAATCCGAGTTATGATTATGAGAAAAAACAGCTTTATTATTTTACAAAATCTCAAAAACTTGGGGCTATCATATACTGCAATAGAATCCAAGAAGCAGATTATGTTTGGCATCCCATTGGGTTTGTTACTGCAAACATGAATTAAATCATTTGTCCGGAGCGGGTGAGCAGCAACCTGGATTTAGTCTAGTCTATTTCGTCAACTTACCCCGAGAACATATATACGAGAGGATAAGCTGTTTTATCACTTTAACTCTTGGTTTTAGTGTCCGTAAGATGCGCAGCCATTTTGGTCGTTAGACATTTGCTATTGAGTAGAGAACCAAGAAAGTTGTCTGAGAGCTTCAAAAGTTACAATACCTGCAGAGGTTGCGAGATTTAAAGAGCGCACGTTTTTTTGAGGGATAGCAATGTGGCGATCCTTCCATTTATCAAGCCATTCTTGGGGAATACCCTCTTGCTCATCTCCAAAGATCAACATGTCTTTTCGAGCGTAGGTCACGTCTGAATAATTTTGAGGCCCACCCACTTCGACAAGCCAAAAATTTTGATCGAGCTTTCGAGCCTCTAGCCATTCCTCAACAGAAGCAAAGGTAAAAACATCAAGGTAAGGCCAATAATCAAGCCCCGCTCTTTTGAGCTTAGAATCATCAATTTTAAAAAATGGTTCCACAAGATCAAGTGAGCAGCCTGTAGCGGCACACATTCTAGCAATCGATCCAGTGTTTTGAGGAATCCGAGGACGAAGGAGAACTATCTTAAGTCCCTCGGGATGACTTGCGAGAACTTCTCGCGACAAAAAGTTATTGGGCCGCCGATCTTCACCCGTTATTTGAGTGTTAATCTTGCGGCCCATATAACTTATTTAACGAAGTTGTTTAAGTGTGGCTAGTTTTTAATTACCAGCTGAAACTTCCACCGATGCTGATGTTGCTACCGCTTTGAGGAACATAGTATCCGCCGTTTGGAGAAGTTATATACCATTGAGTTCCGCAACCTGTGTTACATCCAGAATTATAATAAGGAATTTGGTATGCATAGCATGTGTATCCACCCATACATGTTCCAGATCCTTGGTAGTAGTTACTGTTTGGACCGTAGTTGTTGTTGAAATACTGAGTATAGCAATTTTGTTGTTGAGCTACGGGAAGACCTGAACAGTTTCCGTAGGGGTTATAAGTTGTTCCGCTGCTTCCACTGCTCTTACCGCAATTCGCGAGAGCGATAAGAAGTGCCAAGGTGCTGATTCCTTTAATTATCTTTTTCATATTTATCTCCTTTTTTTTCTTCCACTCACGCACATCAAATTTATAATTTTATCTTGAGTATAGGGTTGCAACAGATGTGCCAGGCGCTAAATGCCGAGAATAACAAGCGCATGTCTTTAAAGTGCCTAAAAACTATACAACTTGTTAACGCTTTTGAGCCTCGTTTATAGACGTAATAGGCGTGAGCTCTGTGCAGAGTGAGCTATGGCTTTTCTTGGGTCTTTAGAGGGATTGTCTAGGCTTTAGACAATGAGCTTCAAATATCATCTTATTTTAGGATGATTTCGCCGCTTTTTATTTCCACTATTTCTTGTTTGGTGTCTAAGAGAAGAAGGCTTCCATCTTTACCAAGACTGATGGCCTTTCCTTCTCCAAGCTTTGAGGTGATAAATCGTCCCCACAAAGGCTTCATCACTTTTTGAAAAAGAAACTCTAAGAATTGATCTTCGAATCCATTATTTTTTTGATGTTCGGAGAAAAGCTCTAAAAAGCTTTGCGCAAGATTTGAAGCAAAATCGGAATTCCTAAAAGAAATGTCTTTTTGAATTTCATCCAGAGCCATCGCTTGAGACAGAGGGGCGGGAGAAGAAACATTCAAACCCCACCCAATAATCAAAATATTTTTTTTGATTTCAACAAGAACGCCTGCGACTTTTCTGAATTCTTTTTGATGAAAGATTCCTAAATCGTTAGGCCATTTGAAACAAAGCTGTTCAAAAGAGGGATCTATTTGCGAGAGCGTTTTCCACAAGGCGAGTCCGGCCATGTGTGGAATGAGTGCGTATGAAGAGTGAGAGGATGGTGCTTCGAGTTTGAAGGCAAGGCTACACGTAAAAGATTTCTCAGAAGCACTCATCCAAGAGCTTCCTTGGCGTCCCCTTCCCTTTTTTTGAACGTCACATAAAACAAGCTGAATTTGTGAAGATTCAAGAGCGAGCTTGAGTGCTAAATCTTGAGTGCTTTCACACTCTTGAACGTGGGTTAAGTGAAAAGATTTTAACGAATAAGGAAACAACCTAAATACGTTTTTTACTTTCACTCTCAATTTGACTCAAGATTTCTTGAAGCTTTGTTTCAAGTTTTTCTCTAAACCAAGTATCGAATGCAAGCTGAATTTCGGCACGAATCATTGTTCGAATCTCTTCACGATTCACTTGTGGAGCAGGTGCTGAAGGGCTTTTAGGAGTTGAAGCTTCTTTCGGTGGAGGCGGAACTTTCACCCGTGCTTGAATGCTTTCCCATTCTTGTGCTTCCGTATAGGCAGAAAGATTATCGCCTGTCCTAGAAGATGCTGGTGAAGAGGCTGGAGAAGTTGAGGGTTTGATCGTGAACTTCTTAGAAGCTTCAGATGGCGAAGGCGCATCGTATTCTAGGTTATTGGCAGCATGTTTATATTCCGTTGCATGTGTAGGCGTAGATTCGAAGTCTGTGGTCCAAAGGTTGTTTGTCGCATCTCTTGGATTCAGTTTTACAGATGTTTCTTCTTCAAAAGGCTGCAAGCGACTTGTGGGAGAAGAACTAGGAGCTTCATGTTTAGGAGGCATCGTTCGATCTACTAAAACAGAAGCTTTTTGTAACGGACGAGTGACTTCACCTTGAAGTTCAGTCCTTTGAAACTGCTGAGTAGACGCACTTGAAAGAGTTGCAGAGGATTTAATACTTGGACTTGTTTTCAATAATGTTTGAACAAGAGTGAAAATTGCGTCACTTTCAAAAGGTTTCCACAATCGAGCATCTGCAGGAATTTGATCTAAACGTCCGATGTCGCCTTGGTGAATACTTGAGCAAAGAAGGATGATTCTTGTTTGCGAAGTTCGAGGATCTGCTTTTAAAAATTTGACGAGTTCTGATCCTGAAACGCCTGGTAAATCTAAATCTGCGATCAACATTGCAGGAGGATGATCACGGCTGATACGAAGAGCATCGCTTCCATTATCACAACAAACGATTTCATAATCGCCTCGACTCAAAGCAAGTTTAACCGCTCGATGCATTGTGCTCGAGTCGTCGGCCAGCAAAATACGGTGTTGTGCCAAAATTCAGATCCCCCCTGAGAGCTGTTTTTGCAGCTCTAAAATTAGTTTCAACGATTTTAACAATAATGGGAAGGAGCGTTGCAAGTCTTGAACTATAAAGAACATGTTGCGTCAAGATCGTCGCTTTGTCTGAGTAAAAAAAATATTTTTTTGAGCCCGCTACCAAGAGTGATAAAATGAAAAAAGGAATGGGGTGTTCTGTCTGGTACGAGTACTGAACACTTGTTTTGTCCGATGTATTTATAAAACGGGAGTCCCCTCTGCAGGCAGTGAGCATGCCCTCAATGCGTTGAGGGAAGCCTAAAACCTGTAGCCCTGACCTCGGTCAAATGGCTTAAGGGACACCCACCTCACTACGTGGGGTCAAAACAGTGTGCGACATCGGCCGAGATGGACCCCCATC
Source organism: bacterium (assembly GCA_037137635.1). Classification (GTDB taxonomy): domain Bacteria; phylum Bdellovibrionota; class UBA2428; order UBA2428; family UBA2428; genus CANIGN01. The sequence goes on from JBAXJW010000081.1 coordinate 5,564, forward strand.
CATTTTTTTATTGTTAAGATTTTTGTAAGAAGTCGATTTGGGGGAGTCTATGAAGTCCAAGGATTTGTGGGACATGCGTGATATCAATTTGCCAAGCAATTCTGGTAGAGAAACTGCCAGAACAGATAGCAGACAAGAAGTGAAATCTCGTCAGGGCACTTCTCTTGCCGAATGGGGTGAGAAAACAGATTTCTGGAATGAATGGGAAAGTGAGTTCAAAGATCCTTCTCAAAAAAATCTCCCCACTCTTTCTACCCAAGACATGAGTTCACCTGCTCCGTTAAATTCTGCGACATCTCACGAAGAAGACCCAGACCTTCATCTTGAACCTTGGGCAAGTCAGCTTGCTTTTCATGAGCGTCGTCTCGAAAAAGAAGGAACTGTTGATTACGGTCTGCCTTTTAAAAGACAAGAAATGCTCGGTGAAAAAACAAAAGAGTTTGGTCGCTTATTGCAGTCGACTTTTCGTAAACAAATTGAAATTTTTAATCAGTCTCGAAAATCACCTGCTCATGCGATTCATATCTATCGCATTTCTCGTAGCGATGAAGATTTTCTAATTTATCGAAATGGAATTAAATTAATTATTTCAAGCCAAAGAGCTGGAAGAATCGCGCTCAGCTTCAATCAGTATCTGGCTCCTAATTCTCAATCCGAAAGTCTTGGGCACGTTGAGCTCGAAGCTATTTGGGGCCCATTTGATCAACTATATTGGTCTTACAAAGGGGAACGCGTTCAGCTGATGGATATCGTGAGATATTTCTTAAGTGAACTTGCTTTCCAAAGTTTTAGATAAAACTAAAGTCGATAAAGTTTTTGGGATGTTTCTAAAAGAGTGTCTTCGATAAGGGCTTTGCTTTCGGTTCTGATTTGGCAAAGTTTTTCGAAAGTTTGAGGAAGATAAGCAGGAGAGTTTTGTTTTCCTCTATAAGGAACTGGTGCAAGATAAGGCGAGTCTGTCTCGATGACCATTCGATCGAGAGGAGTGCTTTGAGCCACTTCGCGAATCATTTCTGCGGCTTTGAAAGTTAATATCCCCGAAAAT
>JBAXJW010000082.1:0-6572 GCA_037137635.1 bacterium
AAGATCGAGAGAAATATTCAAAAATTATTTTTCAAGATATCGAAGATAAGGAAACGATGGAATATCTCGCTCAGAAAATGAGCGGTCTTCAATCTTTAGATGAGAAGAAATGGACTTTATCCGGTAATGAATTCTTGGCGGATACTTGTTGTTTCTTAAAAGATGAGATTGATCTTGATGACTTTCGCTATACCTTGAGAAAGCTTATGCGATCTCGAGGTTTTCTCAATTTTGACATTGATGTTCGTTCTTCAGAGGAGGGAAGGCTTTTGGTGAGCCCCAGAAACCTAAAGAGATTTGACTTTCAATTTGAAGGACAAAGCTTTTTTTGGGAGAGCGAGCTAAGAAATTTTCTTTTAGAAAATCTTTCAGATAGAAACTTTGAAATTGAAGAAGCTAAAACGCTCATTCAGGACCTTTACTTTAAAAAAGGATTTCAGGATGTTGTGGTGGATCCTGTTATTTCTTCAAAGGGGTCACATTTTAAGATTGTTTTTAATATTCAAGAAAATAAACAGTATTTCTTTAGGACGATTAATTTTCAAAACGTAAGAGAAGAGTATTTGCCGCTTTTAAGGCAAGCGGAAAGGGAGTGGCTGGAGCCGGAAAAAAGTCCTTTTCGTTACTCTTTCTTTGATGAAAAGGGGTTGAGAGATGGATTAGGAGTTCTAGTGGAGCGCATTCGCTCAAAGGGCTTTTTAGATGTTGAGGTTTCGAGTTACGACTTTTCAGTCAATTCTGATTCTCGGTTTGCTCAGTTAAAGTTGAACCTTCGTTTAGGGCCTCGTTATCAATACTCCAAATTTAAAATTCGAGATTCTGAAGAAAGTCTTCTTCCCGTTAAAGATCTTAATTTGCCAAGTGAAGGAGATTATTTTGATGGAGATCGTCTTCAAGAAATTCTAAAAAAATTAAAAAGAGCCTACCAAGATGAAGGCTATCTCTATTCAGAGATCGATTTTAACCCTGAAAAAATTCTCAATAAAAACCAGCTTCTTAATAAAGTTGAAACTCAAATTAACATTAAGCGAGGACCTCAGGTTTATTTAAGGAATCTCGTGGTTCGTGGGAATGCTAGAACTCGCAAAAAAGTTCTTTTAAGAGAATTGGGTGAGGGGGCAGCTGAAATTGGCGATAAACTATCTCCTAAGAATTTGGGTGAATTTGAAAACCGTCTTCAAAGTACTGGGCTTTTTTCCACTGTAGATCTAAAGCCTGTCGGTGAAAACATGGAGATGGTGGGTGATAAGGCTTTGGTTGATTATCAGGTAGACGTGAAAGAGCGTGCGGGCGGCTCTCTGGAATTGGGTCCTGGATTTCGAACGGATTTAGGTTTTGTGGGCTTTGCAGAGTTTGCTTACAGAAATATTGGTGGGTGGAATCGCGGAGTCTTTTTGAAGAGTACTGTCAGTCATAAGCTTCAGCACTTTCAATTTTTAGAACAAGATTATTCGCTGTCTCTTGTTGAGCCTTATCCTTTGGGTTATCGAGCGCGTCTTCGTTTTGATATGCGCTATAAGTTGAGTGATGATATTCAGTACGAAAACGGAGCGGCGATCGCTGGTTTTAATAAAGAGGAAACAATTTTTTCGAGCAAATTAGAAAAAAGATTTTCGGAGCATTTTACAACGGTCTTTACTCTTTATACTTATGAGTTGCCGCGGATTTTTAACAAAATTACAGAACCCACTCAAAGTACCCAAAAATATCAGTTAGGTGGAAATGGCCTCGAGTTCTTGGTGGATTATCGTGACAATATTTTTAATCCACTCTCAGGGTGGTACTTCAGTCAGAACGTTGAATATTATTCTCCTTTGATGGGAAGTTTGAGAGGCGTTAACTTTCTAACTTCCTTAACTCGTTTTAATAAGTATTTTCATCTGGGCCACAAAGCGGTTTTAGCTTTTTCTCTGGGTTACGATCATCTTTGGGGAATGGGAGAAAACGCGATTATTCCTGAAAACAAACGCTTGCTTTTGGGTGGACGAAGTTCTTTGCGTTTTTTACCAGAGAACTTTTTACGATATGATGAAGCGGGAGTTTCTGAGCAACAAGTTATTTTGGGACGTGTGGAATATCGTGTGCCTCTTTTCTTAGACATCGGAATGGCGTCTTTCTTTGAAATGGGAGAGTTAGATGTTCTTCGTGATCATAGTGAAAAAGGAAAGCGTTCTACAGGGCTTAGAAGTGGAGCGGGATTTGGCTTTAGATATGGAACTCCAGTAGGACCAATCTCTGTCGACTGGGCGTACAATATTGGCGCTCGTGAAAAAGAAGATCCTTATCAAATTACGTTAAGTATAGGTACCTTTTAACATAGTGAATCATGCTCACGTAACTAAGAAGAATCGCAATTAAAAAAGATATTTTTCCTATGAGAATTGAAGGTGGCATGAAGCTCAATAAAGGATCATTTAGGATATAAGCCCCAATTCCTATAAATTGAAATGCGGTCTTCCATTTGGCGGTTTTTTCAGCGCCAAGAATAATGTTTTTGCTCGCAAATAAACTTCGAAGACCACTTACAAAAAATTCACGAGCCACAATGACACTTGCAATCCAAGGATTAAGTTGTCGTAGAGGGTCTCCTACTAAGAGATAGAGGGAAACACTTAGGAAAATTTTATCGGCAATAGGGTCTATGACTTTTCCAAAATCACTTACCTGATTGAATTTGCGTGCAAAATATCCATCAAGGCCATCGCTGATAGCGGCGACAATGAGGAAGAAAGTTGCTGCAAAATTATAATCATTTTGCATAAGCCATCCCATCGGAATTAAGAGAGCGATTCTAAAAAGAGTAAGGCCATTTGAAAGATTCACAGAGCTACCTTTAGGGGATCCTAGCAGGAGCTTCTAAGGACTGCTAGACTTGGCCGCGCGATGTCTGCGAAGAAACAGAAATTAAAAAAGCTTCGAGTTTTTGCTAATCTTGCCATTTCTCTTGATGGAAAAATTGCGGATTTAAAAAGTCTACATAAAACTCTTGGAACTGCGTTTGATAAAAAAATGATGGAGCGTATTCGCCATCAAGCGGAAGTGGTAGTTGTGGGAGCACAAACGATTCGTGTTTTTGCAAAACCTATCAAAGCCAAAAATAAAAGCGGTCGTTTTTTGGTCAATGCAGTCGTTTCTCAAAGCGGCGAAGTAGATGCTGATCTTCCCTTTTGGAAGGACCCACAGGTTATTCGCTTTCTTTTTACCTGCGAAAAATCCTACGCGAAAGCGTTAGAGTCCTCTCAGGATCGTGCATTTGTAATTGTTGCGGGAAAGGACACGGTTGAACCGCGGAAAGTTTTAGAAGCTTTTGTAAAAGCGGGCTTTCAAAATATTTTAGTCGAGGGTGGGGGTGAATTAATGCACAGCTTTATAAAGGCTCGGCTCCTACAGGAACTTTATTTAACGCTTACACCTAAAGTTTTAGGGGGAAGAAAGAATCCAAGTCTTGTGAGCGGAGATGACACCTTGAGTCCATGGCCACAAATGAAATTATTGGATCTTAAAAAAGTCAAAGATGAACTTTATTTACACTATCGTTTTTTGAATGCCCAGAAGCTTTGAGAAACGACCGTATTTCGGATTAAGATCTTTTTGTGGCTGAAGCTCAACATCGTCAACTTGTAGATGTTCCTCTTAAAAAACTCTACCAAGCAATTCTTGATTTTGAACAATATCCTCGATTTGCAAGTGGGGTAAAACAAGCTCAAGTTCTTGAGAAGAAAGAGGACTCTACGGTCGTACAGATGCAAGTCGAAATGATGAAGAAAATCGATTACTCCATCTCTGTTAAGAGTGAATACTCTGATGAAAAAGCAAAAGTTTGGTGGAATTTAAAAGAGGGTGATTTTTTTCAAAAGAATGATGGGCTTTGGGAGTTAACAGCTGTTGGCCCCGAAAAAACACAAGTTTCTTATAAGCTAGATCTTGAGTTTTCGGTGAGCGTTCCAAGTTTTATTTTAAAAGGACTTATCAAAACGAGTCTTCCAAAAGCAGTCGAAGATTTTACTGCGGAAGCTAAAAGGAGATAATCATGAAAGAACGTATTCATTCAGACTCAGCACCTAAGGCAATTGGTCCTTATTCTCAGGCTATGAAAGTTGGGAAAATGCTCTATATGTCTGGGCAAATTCCTTTAAATCCCGAGACGATGACTCTTGTTGAAAATGACATCCGTATTCAAACTCAAAGAGTTTTAAAGAACATGGCTGCTGTTTTGGATGCTGCGGGAGCAAGCTTTGAGAGTGTTGTGAAAACAACAGTTCTTTTAAAAGATATGAATGATTTTAAAACTTTTAACGAAGAATACGCTAAAAGTTTTCCTCCCGAAAAAAATCCACCTGCACGTACAACCTTTCAAGTAGCGGGCCTTCCCCTCAACGCACTGGTTGAAATTGAGGCCATTGCTGTTTTGCCTTAAGGCATAAATGAAAAATACGGCCGTTAAAATTTTTTTAATTGTCTTCTTTGTCTTCGCTGCTTTGTGGACGAAAGATTTGTATGAGTTTTCATTGCTCATCAAATACCCTGAAAAGCCCTTTGATATTCAAAGCGAAGTTCCAGTAGATATGATTGCTGTTTTAACGGGAGGTCAGGGGAGGTTTCGCTCTGGCCTTGATTTGCTCAAGAAATATCCTCGTGCAGTTTTGCTCGTTTCGGGAACAGAAAGCTATGTCACCTTAGACGATGTTTTAAAGGCTAATAACGTTTTGGATTTAAGCCCCTCTTTGAGATCTCAGATATGGCTTGGGAAATTTTCAAAAAATACTCTCGAAAATGCGATTGAGCTTCGTGAAGTTGCTGAGCAAACTAATTCCAAAAATATTTTAATTGTCACAAGTTCTTATCATGCTCGGAGAGCTATGGAATTTATCAAAAAAGAAATTGATCGAAGTAAGCGTAGAGATGTTGCTGTTTATTATCATCCCGTGGAAAGTCCAAATTTTCCACAAAAAGGATGGTGGCGTCGTTGGATTGGTTGGCGATTATTTTTTTCAGAATACTTTAAAAGCAGTCGCTTTTGGCCTTCTCGAGTCGACGAACAAAATTAGCGACACTTTCTTTTTCATTGAGCGTGTATTTTTCACAAGCTTTATTTTCGGGTGAGATAAAAATAAGAGTAGGAAGGCTCAGGACTTTAAAGCGAGAAGCAAGGTGCTTATTTTGGTCAGGCTTTGTCATATCGACTTGAACAAGGGACCATGAGTTTTTATTCAATGTCTCTTGAGTTTGAGTATCTGAGAGAATTTCTTTTTCGATTTCCAAACAAGCTGCACACCAGTCCGCACGAAAATCAACCACGAGCCAAGAGCCTTGGGGCTTATTGTCCCAATTGTATTTTTGAAAAGAAGAGATTTCTTTTTTAGAGAAAAGAATTTTTGAGCCTGGAATTAAGAAGTAAAAGGAAGCTCCTGTGAGCATTGCGCTTCCTATGTATTTTGCAATAAGAGAGTATTTTCCTAATTGGATTCTTTTGTGAAGACGAAAATAAAAGTGACCCAAAATTAAAAAAGGAATGGCCATTCCAAGGCCAAAGATGCTGAGTGCAAAAAATCCAGAAGCGTAACTTTCGAAATTTCCTTGAGGAAGTTGTCGACTCAGCAGGGCCAAGAGAGAGAGCAAGATGGGACCCACGCAGGGGCTTGCAACAAGCCCAAGAGTTGCACCCATTAAAAAACCTTTAAAAAGAAGTCTTTTGAATCCTGTTTTCTTGTTTGTTTCTAAAGGACCTTCAACTTTGTTGGCGAGTTCAAGCAGTTTGTTCGCAAAGGGAAAAGGAATGAGCCCAGAGTAAATAAATCCTGATAAAAAAAGAATCGATCCTATTGTGAGTAAATAAAAGGGACTTTGAGTGAGGCTTCCAAAAACTCCACCCGTTGCGGCTGAGAGTAGGCCATGAGAAGCGTAACATAAGATAATTCCGAGGCCGTAACTGAGTGAGAGGGCGAAAGCTTTTTGTTGGTTATGGTGCGACCATCTAGAAAAAATTCCCAATGTGATGGGGAAGAGTGGCATTACGCAAGGTGAAAAAGATGTGATGAGACCGGCTAAGAAAAGAATTAAAAGAGAAGAAAAAGAAAGAAGGCTGGAGGAGTTCTGAAAAAGATTTTTAAACTTTTCTGCAAGTGTATTTTGATACGAACTTTCAGGCGAGTTCAATGTGGAAGAGGGAGGGGGGGCTTCTTTGGTTGGACTCAGTATGGGAATTGTAAAAGAAACAGGAAGAAGGCAGTTTTCTTTGGAGCAAGCCTGGAGTTTTATGCTGAGCTCTTTGAGGGAGGTTTCTTTTTTATTTTTTAACTCAAAAAGAAAAGTATTTTGATCTTTGTAAAATTCTTTAATTTTTTTGGAAAGGGGATCGAGGCTTTTAAGCGCAGGTGTTGCTTCTTTAAGTTCGAGGCGAACATAATCAGTTTTGATTTCAAAAGTCTCTTTGTAAACGGAATAGTCGCTGAGGGTTTCTAGAAAAACTTCAAATGATTGGGGATTTTTTTGAAAAGCATTTATTTTGAAAGCTTTTTTGTATTGATCAGGTAATTCTTGGTAAGTTTTTTTTGCTTGATCAGAGAGGGCTC
>JBAXJW010000083.1:0-6538 GCA_037137635.1 bacterium
AAAATAAAAAAAACTTTGCTTTCCAGATTTTCATTCGTTTATTCAAGGCCTAATAGCGTTTCGGCATTGTAGAGGAAGTCTGTAGGCTTCAGGGTGAGCAGGGTCAAAGCCGTCAGTTAGGGTGCATAAAAATGCGATAAGATCTTGAGTCTCTGTTTGAGTGAGTCGAACTCCTCCATTTTTTAAAGCTTGAAAGGGTGCTCTGTTTTTTGTCACGTTGTCAAGGTATCTATCGGGCAAATCATTGTATTGCAAATCTTTTGCTCCTTTCGCATCAAAGTATATGGTTTCGGGTTTTTGATCGCGATTAATATAAAAATTTATGACTTGCTCTAGTGTGTTGAAGACACCGTTATGAAAATAGGAGCCTTTGAGAGCAACATTTCGAAGGGGTGCAACTCTAAAAGTTCCGCAAAGTGGAACGTTTAGGGGATCTGTAAGGGGAGTATCTGTTCGAAAGGGTCCACAAAAGCCTAGATCATAATAGAGATGGTTGGGTGTTCCGAGTGCATCTCCATTTAGATTTGTAGAGAGACCAAGATTTTTAAGAGCAGCTGCTACAACATCGTCGTTGTTGTAAGGAATTTTCCAATTTCGCGGAGGTGCGATTGCTCTGTAGCTAAAATCAGAAAAAAGTTGAGCATCATCGATCGATTTTCCTGTGGAATCGTGACATCCTTGGCAGGCCGCTTTGTTTGAATTGTTGAAAATAGATTGTCCATTTATTTCTTGAGCTGTAAACGTAGCTATGCCTTTTTGAACAGCATCAAATTTACTGTTGAGTGGAGTAAAGGAACTGTCTTCTGTTTCGTAAGCAGCAATCGCATCTGCCATGTTCGACACTGTAGTGTCTGCGTTGCTTGCACTTGAAACGTTTCCAAATAGAATTTTGTATTGAGCTAGATATGTTTTGCTGAGCAATCGTGTTTGAACTTCAGCGTTGTCTTTGTTGCCCATTTCGTGCGGCCCCGTAAAAGGTCCTCGTGCTTGAATCTTTACATCGCTTGCTCGGCCATCCCACATAAGACCAGTTCGGGGAGTTCCAAGTTTTCCATTTGCAATGTTATCAACTGATCCTTGTTGGTTAGTTACGGGAAGATATCTAAAGGGAGGTATTAGCGAAGTGTAGGCTGCAGAGGGTGAGCTGCGGAATCCACTCGATAACATTGTACTTCCTCCAAGTGGTACGGGATCTTTATTTGTAGCCATATAGGCATTTGAAGGAGAGTGGCAGGTTGCGCAGGATTGTTTTCCTGAAGCGGAAAGCGATTGATCAAAAAATAATATTTTTCCTAAAGCTGCTTTGGGAGAGAGGGCATTAGTAGGATCAATAGAGATTGAGAAAGTTTTCGTGAGGGTTTGATTGTCAATTGTGGTTCGAGCTGTGATGAGATCGGAATTTAAACAGCCTTTGGGTAAGTATGTAGCGCTAGCTATTCCCTCCGTTGAAGGAACGTTTAAGTCGAGGTCAGCGCTTTTATTGAGTGAGCATGGAGAGCTAAAGAAAACAGGAACGCTTTTTGTTGTGTAAAGTTTTTTTGTCGATAGATCGTTAATTGTCGCAATGATGGCTGTTGTTCCGTCTGCGGGAATTGAATTCTGAAGAGCGCCTAAGATAAGTTCATATTGAATAGCTGGGCTTGTGTTGGGTGGGGGGTCTTGAGTAACAGGATCGGAGTTGTTTCCTGTAGGATTGGAGGGAGTTGCTGCCTGGCTTGAGTTATTTTGAATCGTGCAAGAAGGGAAAAAAAAGACTAAAAACACTAAAAACACATAAGACGAGAAGATTAGTCTTCTAATGAAGCACATAGCATAAATATCGGTATTTTGGCGGAGAAGCTTGATCGGATATTTTGTCATTGGTTTCAAGCCCTTATGGAGAGTTGTTGAGTAAAAAAGGCATAGAATTGACACTTACAAAAGATGAAAACAAAAAAACCTATGAAATAATTTTAGGTAATGTTGTTTTTAAAATCTCATAAATTTTACCAAACACTTTTATTGACTGCCTTCTTGTCTTCTTGTGCAAGTCGAGGTCCGGGCTATGCCGCGCGTGAAGAGCTTTATGACAAGTTAGCTCAACCTGAAATGATGGCAAAAAAAGAGCCGGCTATTAAAGCTCGAACTATTAGTAGTCAAGAGGTAGCTCCAAAAGCAAAGCGAAAGGCTAAAAAAGAAAAAGCAACTTATTCAAAAGTTATGGTTGATGATTTGGACTTGAACATTGTTCCTGCTACATCAAGCTCAAGCGGCAAGGGTTTTTTGCTAAACGATTAAGAAACAGCAATTGAAAGAAGGTCGATGAATATGAAACAATTTAAATTAAACAATCTACTTGGACCTCAGTCTGTTCTTCTTTTAGGAACGTTGTTAGCGTCGACTCAACTTCAAGCTTTTAATTATCAGCAATATAGTCGAAGCTTTTCTTTGGTTTTTGATAAAATTGAAGATGCTCGATTAGATGAAAGTTATGTAAATAGTAATTCTGACTTTTTATATAACTTAGGAGTGTCCTATGTGGATTCTCCATTAGTTGCAAAGACAGGTAATTTTAGCACTCAGACCAAGTCTTTAATTGAGAATATGACTTCTCTTAACCTTGGAATGGCTTCGTACATAACTCCGTGGTTTATGTTGGGAGCAAATACATCCTATACATATTTCAAGGATAACAATGGAGTTGTCGCGAGTGGTTTTAATGATGTGCAACTCATGACTAAATTTCGAGTGATGAACGAGCGTCGTTGGGCGATGAGTGTGATTCCTTTTATGACGATTCCCACTGCGGGCGCTCTTTATAATGTAAAAAATTCAGGAATAGCTTCTTTGGAAGGACAACAGATTAACGTTCTTTCTGATCAAGACTTTGGATTTGGAGTCAAGTTTGCGACAGAATTTTTAACTCGTTATATTCAGTTTGCAGCAAACGTTGGGTATAAGTTTAACGAAAGAGCCGTTGTTTATTACAATAATGGCAGTCGCGCAAATGATATGACTCAACAACTTTCTACAGGTTTTGGGGCTTATGTTCCTTTACATAAAAGTTTCGGTTTTAGTGCTGAGTACATGCGCCTATGGTCTAATCCTTTGTTCTCTTCAAAAATTAACCCTAATGAATTCATGTTTGCCGCTTCTGCAGGATTGTCTGAGTCGTTGAATGGATTTTTGGGTGTGGCTGTAGGGAATTTAATCACTCATGACGACGGGAATGATTACCGAGTTACGGTTGGTTTAAAGGTTGCCCCTTGTGTTTGGGGAGTTGTTTGCAAAAAAGATAAAGTAGAAACAGTTTCACAGGTGGAAGCAGTCGAAAAAGTAGAAGAACCTAAAGAAGTGCTTCAAGAACAAAAGAATAAAACTTCAGGATTTTCTGGTGAAGAAGTTATTTCGAGTGAGCTTCTTGGAGATGTTGTTGTTCCTTCTGTAGAAGACTCAAAAATGAGTGGAAGCTCCGATGTGACTTATGTGGTTCGTTATCCACAGAATATTGCTTTCATTTCAATGAAAGATCGTGCGCGTTTAAAGAAAGTTCTCACAAGTGTGAAGGCTGATTTAGCAACTATCAAAGCTATTCGAATTGTTGGACATGCAAGTGCCGAAGGCGAGACTTCTGTAAATAAACAAATTTCTCACACGAGAGCAGTCATGATGAAAGACGAGCTTCTTAAGCTAGGAATTCCTTCTTCAAAAATTGAAATGGGTTATTTTGGATCTGATCAGCCTTCTGAAGCGGATATTCCTGCTAATAGAAGAGTTGAGTTACAGATCGTTCGCTAGTTCTTGTGTCAAAATATCCTCAGTCAAAAACTTGTTCAACGTGCAACTGGCACATGAACCAGTATGGATAATTTGACAGTCTTGAATAAAGGCTACCTCACAGGTCCTTAACACAATATTAACTTAATCAAATACCATTAAAATTCGAAAGAATTTGCAATGGTAAATATTTTTAAGAAGTCCTGCCCTCTTTTTTTATTGTTCATCACAGCTTGCGGAAAGAACTTTGCAATCGATGATTTAGGTTTAACTCTCGCGTCGCTAAGGTTAAATCCTCAGCTTACAAATAAAATGCTTGTGACTTTAACTGGCACTTGTGATCCCACAAAAGGGATTGTTACGATCACCCCAGATGTAGATCCAGTCACACATGTTGCTTACTTTGCTCCTGCTTCTTTAAAAGTAACGTGTAAGAGTCCTGGAACTTTTTCTGCAGATGTTACGTTGAGTTCAGGTGATGGATTAAAGAGCGCTCTTCTTGTGCAAGAAAAAGATACGGCTCTTGGAGCTATCCGTTTGGACATGACCTCTCCTAATAAGCCTGTTGTCACATCACCCGTCAATGGTGAAAAAATTACAACTACAAATTTTTTACAAAATCTTGTTCCAAAAGTTTCGGGAACTGGAGAGGTAGATGCAACTGTTAAAGTTACAAGTTTGAGCTCTTCATGCACGACCACGGTGGATGCTTCTGGTAAGTGGAGTTGTTTCTTAGAGCCGCTTCTTCCAAACGGCGTTCACATGATGAATGTGTCGCAAGTAGATCTTGCTGGAAATACATCGGCTGTCACTAGTTTGTTAGTTGAAATTATATCAAATGGAGGAGTGACTCCCTCTGCTCCAACTATCTTAACTCCTGTAGGCGGAATTTTTTTGAAGGATATTAATCAAACTCTTACGGGTCAGTGTGATTCTACTGCGAGTGTTGTGAATGTTACTGGTTCGATTGTGGATGATTCAATGTTTGGCTTGGTTGGGAATAAGTCAATTTTTAAAACCACTTGCTCAGGTGCTGGAACCTATTCTGTCTCTTTGAAGTTGGTAGCAGGTGATGGGGTTAAAAATATCTCAGTTAGTCAGATTGTGAATGGATCTGCGAGTTATCCCACAACAGCAACATATATTTTAGATACTGTTGCTCCTGATGCTCCCGTTATTTCTAGTCCTTTAGCTGGAACAAATGTGATTGATACGACACCAGTTGTAAGAGGTACGGGCCTTGCGGGTTCGTTCGTAAAAGTAAAAGCAGGAGTTAATTTGTCTTCAAAAGCTGATGCAACTTGTGAAGCAACAGTTGCGGCTTCTGGAAATTGGTTTTGCGAATTATATCCTGCGATTACACCCCCTTCCGTGATTGATATTGAAGTCACTCAGGTGGATTTAGCGAATAATCCAAGTGTTGCTGCTAAAAGTTCGGGTGTTAAAGTAGATCCAACTCTTTTAGCATCGCCGACTATTATTACTCCTGCTTTTGGAAGTTTCTTAAACACTTTGACTGCAACTGTTTCTGGAACATGTACAGATGGAAATACTGTAACGTTTATTGGAAATATCACGCCAGCTATTTCTGTTGCTTGTGCTGGTGGAAATTACACGGCAAATGTGACTTTTGTGGCTGGTGAGGGATCGAAGATGCTTCAGGCAACTCAAACAGATTCCAATGGAGTCGTGAGTCTTCCATCTGTTGTTCATTATATGTTCGATAACGTTCCACCTTCTATACCCGTTGTGACATCTCCTGCTGAAGGTGTTTTTGTAAATAATAATCAAACAACAATTAGTGGAACGGGAGTTGTTAGCTCAATTGTAACTGTAACGGCTACTGGTGGAACTCCATCTAAAACATCAACTTGTCAGGCTACTGTGAATAATTCAAATAAGTGGAGTTGTTCTTTAAATGACGTTCTTAATGATGGAGTGGTCACAGTTTCTGCTGTGCAAGCTGATTCAGCCGGGAATGTAAGTGCTTCATCTTCTAATGTTTCTTTCACGATTGATACAAGCATTCCATCCTCTCCTACGGTTGATGACCCTACGAGCGGAATTTCTTTGAATCTTGCGGCTCAAAAAATTAAAGGAACTTGCACGAGTGGTTTGATTGTTGAATTAAGAGGAAATATTGTAGGTAGCCCTGTAACGGGAACCTGTGCTGGTAATCAGTATGAAATTAATGTTCAATTGTCTCAAGAAAATAAACTCAACACAATTGCTGCTTTACAAAGAAATCAAGCTGGGACAGCTTCTCCTTCGGTCACTGTTTCTTATAAATGGGATACTGTTGCGCCAGGGGCTCCAGTTATTTCAAGTCCACCTAATGGATCAATTATTGCTGATAAAACTCCTACGGTAAGTGGTACAGGAGAAGCGGGAGCAACCGTTTATGTAACTTCACTTGCACCTAATAATAGACCTTGTGTGGCGCTCGTGAATCCAAATAGAACATGGAGTTGTGATTTAACTCTCGAATTAGATGATGGCACTCATACCATTACAGCCCTCCAAAAAGATCTTGCAGGAAATGAAAGTTCTAAAGCGTCAGTGAGTATTACTATTGATCCGAATGCAGGTGCTGCGCCGTTGATTCAGGATCCCTCTTCTGGTGCTACTTTGGCTTCAGCAGTTCAAGATATTTCAGTCTCTTGTTTGAAAGATATGACAGTTAAGTTGACGGGAAATATCTTGAATAGTCCTGTAACTAAAATTTGTAGTTCCTCTTCTTCTCCTGAGAAAATTCAGGTGACTTTTGCGGGAAGTGATGGAG
>JBAXJW010000084.1:0-6509 GCA_037137635.1 bacterium
GATTTAGTAAACACGAACAAATAAAAAGGGACCTAGGAGTTTAAAGCTCCTAGGTCCCTTTTTTGTTTTGAGTTTCAAAAAGTTACAAGAAAATTATTTAATAAAAGATTTAAAGCTTGCGGGATCGTATCCCTTTTCTTTGATTAATACTTTCAAAGATTCTTCTTGGTCGGGAGCAAGATGTCGAGTGCGGTTGAGTATCCAACCGTAATCTCTTTTGGGTGAACCCACAAAAGCCCAACTGTAAAGATTGCTTTCATTCACGGGGCCCAGCCCCAAGATCCAATAATCTCCATCACCAATTCCCAGCCATTCTAAAAAAGAAAGTCCAGTAAAGTTAACTTTGAGCTTGGCGTTGTTGGAGCCTTCTACGACTTTTCCTTTTGCTTTTGAAGTGTCGACGTATTCTTCGTTTTGATCGTTGTAGCGATAACACGTATTGAGAACGTTTATTTTGTCTGCGTCTTTTTTGCTATATTCAGCAGTTGTGTTGAAGCATTCCTTGTAGCCATGTTTTTTTTTGTCTTGAAAGTTATTGGGTATGCGTAAAATTTCATACCATTTTCCTACGTATTTATTGAGGTCCACACTTTCTACAGTTTCGGGTGGGTTGGTTGGTTTTGCTCCTGTTGCCCAAGATAAGCTAAGGCTTAAAAGATAAAGAGTTAAGACTTTAAAAATGCTTTTAGGGTGTCTCATAAGTCTTTGTTAAGCCACATTTAACTCAAAATAAACAAATGATTAACATAAGTTTAATTCAGGAGCCGATAAAAGCGCCGATAAATTGACTATGACAAAGAAGCGTTTGGCTCGCGCTAACGGTTTTTCAATGGTGGAGCTGATGGTTGCAGTGGGGTTGTTGGGTATTGTCTCTTTGTTTGTTGCAGAGTTTGGTTTTAACTTTTCAAAAAACACAGGAAATATTCAAAAGTTTGTAGAGCAATCAAGTTTGGGTTCTTTTGGAGTGAGAGTTGTGAAGCTTGCTGAAACTGCTGATTTGAGTTCTTTATTTATTCATTTGCCTGTATCTGCTTATTGCTCGTCTTTGTCTCTTCCTTGCTTGCAAAAAATTGACCCAACAACCAGTGAGACGTCTGCTTTTACGTCTAGTTTTTTACCTAAAAATTTTGAGTTTTATAGAGATACGGAAGGTGTCTTTGCAACAATGAAGGCAAGTTCTCAGACAAACAATGCTACATTTGATGCGAACTTTTTTATAAATAAAAATTTAACGGATACTGCGATGACGGCAACAGTGAATCAAGCTTCTGTTGTGTGGCCTTTAGTAAACACTTCGAGTCCTGAGTTTCCAGTTTTTACAAGATCAGCATCTGATATCTCTTTTTCTTTTGTAAGTGTGACTGCAAGTAGTTCAAGTTCTGCAGATGCTTATGTCTTAACAACCTATGTTGCGGGTAAGGCTGGTAGCTTAGGTGATTTGTTGGGTGTTCCTGTTGTTATTTATAACCCTTATTATTCTCAGCATTACGTTGTTCAGTATTTGTCTGAGATTATTGCTTGTAGAGACGATATTGCTTCATGCAAAAAACAATTTCCGGCTCAAACTACATTGGTAAATGATAATTACGTGATGATTAAATTAAAGGAAATCACGGCAACACAGTATGCGAATTTTGCACCTAACCTTAAAAGTTACGGAACTTTTTCTTCAACCACGAGTGGGGATTGGAGTTATTTGTTTCCTACAAAAACGCCAAACTTAAAAGCTTCTACGGCTGCGGGCTCTGCTGATTTATCTTATCCTCTTTCGATAGCCAAGTGGGCCCATTTCTATGATGCAAACTCAATGAATCCTCATGATTTGTTTATTATGCCCGTTCGTTGGTCTGTTTATTTTTTAAAAGCTGTTGCTAATAAGCCAGAATATTTTTCTTTAATGAGAAGAGATTTTAATGGCTTAAAAGCTTTATCTGAAGTTCCAGAAATTTCCTTTCTAAAAGGAACCGTTATGTTTTCGAGAAAAATAGGAACAAAAAACTTAAAGTTTAGTGTGTATGGGGAGGCAGAATGAAAAAATTATTAGGAATAAGTGTCGCATTAGGAACGTGTTTTCAGGCAAATTCGCAAACGAGTCCGAAGGCCTCAAGCGTTCAGGTGAAATCTTATGAAGGAACGATGCGAGATAACTTGCCAGTTCCGAGCAATGCCACAAAGAAAACTGAAATCCTATATCCTCGACCAGGAGATGTTTCATTTTCTACTCAAGTTTGGTGTGGGGATGGAGATGTTGCAAATTATTATGCGGGACATCCAAATGAAGCTTATAACAAAGGGGCTTCAACCCAAAGGCTTGCTATGGGTTATTGGGTTACGGATGGAAGTGGTAAAATTCCCAGCAAAGACTCTTGGTTTTTGATGGGATTTGGGGATATTGCTTCGACCGGAGGTTTTACAAAACAACTCTACTTGGCAAATACTTCAAAAACACAAATGAAGGTATCAGAAATTTTGAGTCAGGAGCTTAATAAATTGAAAAATCAATTTTCAGTTTTAAGTTCATCGAGAGATGTAAAAACGTTTAATGTTTATGCAGGGACGATGCTTTGTAATTCTTATGAAGATTCTTCTGGAACAGTTAATACGAGCGATTCTCCAACTGGAGCCAGTGTTGCTAACAAATTAATTGACTACTACAAGAATCAGTCTTCAAAAGATGTTGTAAGTCATTCAGATTTATATGACGGAAGTGTTGTTGTTAAAGCAACGGCATCGGGAGTGGAGGGAGCTTTATCTGTCTCATTTTCAAAGGGAAGCTCTAGTAACATATACGATCAAGCACTTTCTAAATTGAGAGCTTTAGACTGTAAGGGTATTTGCATCGATCCAAAAGATTCTTCAACTGGTCCTGCTAAAAATATTGGAGATTATAGAGACTATGTGAAAAGTCTTTTTGAGGACCTCAAAATACTTTCTAGCAGCTGCCAAACTCAATTAAAAAAAGGCTCAAATCAATACTGGTGGGAGTCTGTTCCCCTTTCGCTTGATTGTCAAAATGTAGGCGATGCTTCTTTTGCGAGTCTTTTAAAAAATCTGAATGGAGATTCAAGTGATGAGGCATTAAGCTTGGAAGATTTTAATAAGATAAAAAGTGATTTAAGAGTTGTATTGGGACGAGCTTCGTTGATGAGACAAATTCAAGATTCTTTAAAGAGTCAGGACCTCTCTCAAAATAAAGGAAGATGCTTTCCTGTGGGAAGACCTTATATAGAGACAGTGATGGCAAGTCTCCCCTTTTCATTTTCGACAACGAAGAGTTCTTTGGGAACTCCTGTTGTGACTGTTCAAGGTAGTAATGGAGAGATGACTCTCCCAGAGCCAAACTATGCATTGGGTGCTGCTGCTAAGTATTATAAAGATGAAAATGCTGTTTTCATGGCACCAGGTGATGCAATGCTTGTAGATATTACACAACCTCTTCCAGTTATTGGATTTGGTACGGGAATTAACTTTCCGATGCGTGTCAGAGATGTAGGATGTAGTAACGGTCCAACCTATTGTAATTTAGAAGACAGGGACCATTTCTTTGAAAGATTTAACTAGCGATTCTTGTTCATGTTATCTGTCAAGTCGGCAAGGCAATCTCATGATTGTTTTGCCGATTGTCGCTTGTCTTTTATTCGCAGCTTTTGGGATGTCTGGCTTTATTACCTTAAGCAACTTTAATTTAAAGAGAGTTGTGCTCAAGCAAAATTCTCATGGAGTTTCTGAGAAAATTCGAGGTCGTGTAAGGGAGCTTATTCAAACAAATCAAAGTTGCGGAGGCTATGATTTTTCTGTCTTGAAAGATGCGAATTCAAATCCAGGCGCACCTTTTGTTTTTGATAAAGCAAAATTAGTTCCTTGTTTTTTAACGCAAGAAGAGGCGAATTGGTTTAAAACAATCAACCTCACAATCACTCGTGTTACGAGAGCAATCGATCCCTCTACGGGTAAGACAAAAGATTCTCTTTTAGCTCAGACAATGGTGGAGACTCAGTTTAATTCTGTAACGGATTCATCACCTGTTTTTGTTGAGTCGGTCAATCGCCAGCTTATTATTAACTTAGTTACTCCCATGAGCTTTGCCGCAATTTTTAGAGGAAATGGAAATCTTATAAGCTTAAGTCCTAAGGGTTCTCTTGTTGTCTCTGGAAAAACACTTCTTTCGAATGGTCGCAGTCAGGGAATCAATCTTGATACTTTTGTAAGTCCATCCATTATGGAAAAAAGAGAAGGTGAAGTTTTATTCGAAGATATCCTTTATCAAACAGCGAAGGGTGTCTCAGCGTCTAAAGTTTTTAATGTTGATTCTTTACTCTTTCATTTGAGGGGTGGGATTCAAGAAGATTCACTCAGTGGAGTTTCATTTGCATTTGATACTGGGGGCGCGGAGTGGGACCAACCCTTAGACTATAATTACGTATACAATGATGTCGGTGGATATCCTTTACCTGGAAAAGTTTCGAATGCATCGATTGGAGACAATGATTATAAACCAATGAATACAGCTTTTGCAGGGTTAACCCATTTTCCTGATGGAGCTGTTTTAAAAAACTTAGGTCAAACATGTGAAGCTTCTGCTTCTTCTGTTGAGGGAAGCATGAAGACAATGGTTTTTTTAAATAAAAGTAAAGATTTAAATTTAGATTTTACAAATTCAAATATTTTTTGTGGGCTCATTATGGCGAATGTTTTGAATATCAAGATACCTGATGGTTCAGAGGCAGCTATTTATGGGCATGTAAACATTGCCCAGCTACATATTGAAGGAAATGGAAAGCTTTATATAGTGAATCCCTATGATTATAGAAGTTCACCCTTAAAAGCGATTCTTCCCTCTGCTGCAAGTATTCAAAGTCTTATTCCCAATTTGGATTCTTTAAAAACCACGGTCGCTCATAATTTTTTTGTTCCAATTGGGAATGCTCCTGCTTCATTTGCTCCTGAACTTATTTCAACACATTTTGAAGCGTGTGGATCAAGCAGGTGCTGGTCAAGTCATGTCCAATCTTCCGATGTCTCTACTTTGTATGTTCCAGATTGGTATAAAAATTTAAAAATGATGGTGATGGAAGCTTTATGAAAATTACATCACAAAAAGGATTTACTGTTGTTGAGGCACTTGTATCAGTCGGCATTCTTGCAATGGTCATTGGTGTTGTGATGACAATTTTTGGAGATTATTACAGAACTGCCAATAGAAATTATAAAGCTATGTCTGAGCGCGTACTTTTGACTCAGGTTTCTTCTCAGCTTTATTCACCTGTGAGCGGATTTCCGATTATGGCGGACAAGAGTTATGTTTCTTGTTTCTTAAAAAATGCTTCTGGAACTTCAGTCATCAATCCTCAAACTAACGTTTTAGAGCCGGGGTTTATTGCGGTAGGTTCTTACGATGAAAAATCAGCCAGCATTTGCTCAAAAGAAGCTGAAATAGAAGTGCATGTAACAGCTTCTTCTCGTTCGGGATCTGATCCTGGCGTTCGTTATTATATAGAGGTTTTTCAAATCGTTTCTTTTAGTCAGGGTGGATTAATGAAGAAATATTCAGAAGAAATAAATCTCGCATCAGGATTGTGAGGGGTTGTGGAATTTAAAGTGAGTAAAGAAAGTCTCTTGAAAGTCTCTCTGGGATCGGCGCTATTTGCTTTGATCATGGGGGTGATGGGGATTTCTGTGACTCTTTTCTGTAGAGTTGTAGGGGGGCAAGATTATTTAGACCTTTATTATTGGTCTTTGTCAGCTCACGGTCTTTCGATGTTGGTTTTGTGGGTTCCTTCGATCATTGCTTATTTTTATATCAATCAAAATAAAGAGATTTTAGAAAACAAAAAAGTTACAAGTTTTTTGTTTTTTGCGCTTAGCCTTTTTGTTCTTTCCCAAATTGGAATTTTTGTTTCATATTTTTTTCTTCATGCAACTCGCTTAACGCCTTTTATTTTAACGCCCAACTCAAGGGTTTTGGTTCTTTTCTTGCTTTTGAATAGCTTTTCTCAGGTGCTTCTTTTTTCCATACTTTCTTTTACACAAGTAGAACTTTTAAAAAAAATAAAAGAAAAAAATAAACGTTTTGTTCTTTATATAGGTGCTTTTGCAACGTTGACCATGGCTATAAACGCAACCTTTTCTCATATTTTTTTACAGAGAGGGTTTTTGTCTGACGAATGGAGTCAGCACTTGTGGCTGCCTTTGGGACATTTTTCGATGCAATCCGTAACGATGACTCTTTTTGTTTTATGGTCGTCACATTTTTTAAAAAATCAGGAATGGCTTTATCGGACAAGAATTGTTTTGTTTATGGGCTATCCTGTTTTTGTTCTCTTGGGATACCTTAATCTTTTTCCGGAGCTTTTAAAAGTAAATGAAGTTGGTCATTGGGATGACCATTATGTTTTGATCCCTGCAGTTTCTTCTTTGTTCTTAACTCTTCTTTTTATATTTTCTATTTTTCGTTTTTTCAAAAAAGAAAACCTATTGGTGCCAGATTCTGAAAGAGAATGGAAAGAATG
>JBAXJW010000085.1:0-6482 GCA_037137635.1 bacterium
GAGGGTTCTTGGATAAGAGACCCTCAAAAGGTTAGTTCTGATCAGAAAAAGCCCGCCCATTTCTTAGGCGTTCACATCTTGTCTGCTCAAAGCATTCAGTTTATAGCGGCTAAGAAAATTTTGCCTCGTGAATCGAATTTGTTTGAGGCTCTCTATGAACCCTTAACTCATGGGGGTTTTAAAGTTAGTTCTCAGGAATTTGTAAAAGACAGTGACGAGTTTTGGATTGATCTCAATCAGAGACAATATTTTGAAGAAGCAAAGCAAATGATCGAAAAAGGGTTTTCTCATTTGTGGGAAGAGATCTTAAAAATGAGGCATCCTCGTTTATCGTACGAAAAAGCAAAAGACTTCTGGCCACTTTAGTTTTTTGTGACTAATTCAAAAGTGTGAGGCTCATACGGGGAATTGCTTATTACTTTGTGAGCATTCTTTTGGTTTTTACATTCATTCGCGAGCTTGTTTGGAAACTTCCTGGAAGTATAGCTGATCTTATAAGTGATTCTGAAACGAATCTTCAGGATTTAAAGGCGATTTCAAATACTCACCTAGGGCAAGAAAGTTTTTTTTCAGAACTTCTTAATTTTTTTACTTTCAACTGGGGCTCAAGCCTTGCTTATAAAGAAAAAAATTTATCCATCATTTGGAAACATCTTCATCTGACACTTTATCTTTCTGTTTTATCTCTATTTCTCTCTCTTCTTTTGGTTTTTTTTATGTTTTATCAAGACAAAAAAAAGATGAGGCAATTGGCAAATATTTTTCTTTCACTTCCTGCTTTAGTTATTTTCCCTCTCTTTGTTTGGGTGTTTTGTGAGTTTACGAGTTATTGTCCGGCTGGATCTGAAAATATTAAAATGATGTTACTTTTGGCTGCTTTTGCCCAAGCTCTTTTGGTGGCCCCTCGTTTTTTTAGAGAATTAGAGGCTGAAGTGGATCATGTTTTAAGACAGCGGTTTGTTCTTATTTTAAGAGCAAAAGGATTATCCAAAAAAAGAATCCTTTGGATGCATGTTCTGACAAATGTATTTCCGGCTTTTCTTTCCTTGTCTTTGCTCACTTGGTTGGGGTTTATTTCTGGATCGATTTTAGTGGAGGCACTTTTTGATTTGCCGGGGGTAGGAGCCCTCACTCTTGAAGCTTTGAGAGGGCGTGATTTGCCTTTAGTTTATTCTTTACTTTTACTTTTAGGAGTTTTTCATCTTTCGAGTCTTCAAATCAGTTATTTATTAAAAAGGAGAGTAGATGTTTAATCCATCTTTTGCTTCCTTTGCTCTCAAGCTTTTGGAGGGAGTTCTTTATTCATTTTCCCTTGGTGGAAAGTGTTTGGTGTTGTGCCTGCCCTTTTCTCTTTTTTGTGCTTTTTTATTTAAAAAAGAAAATCTAGTGACCAAATCTTTTCTATCGATTTTAGATGTTGTTATAGCTCTTCCTAATCAATTACTTCTTTTAAGTATTGCGGGTCTCGCGGGAGGAAGTATAGGAGCAATACTCATAAGTATTTTTATCACTCAAGTGCCGGGATTGATCAGGCACCTTAGAGTTTATGTCATTCAAGCGCATTCTTATGAGTATGTTGAGGCTGCTCGTGCTTTGGGAGCTTCTCGGCTGAGACTTTTTTTTGTTCATATTTTACCAAGGCTTTTTTTACCTCTCTCCATTTCAGCTTTATCACTTTTAAAAAGAGTCATTTTGAGTGAAAGTCTTTTAATGTTTTTGGGACTTGGATTTGATCCACTTACTCCAAGTTTGGGGCGTCTTTTGAGCGAAGGTAGAAGTTATCTGTTTTTATCGCCAGAGCGTTTTTTACTTCCAGCTTTGCTTCTTTTTTTACTTTTGTATATTTTACAAAGTGTGTGTGACAGATTTTCGTCATTGTTTGATCCTAAGGGAGTTCGTTATCTTTAAATATGATGAATTCTGATTTGGAACGCAAAGTTGCGCAGTTGTTGATCGTGGGCGTTTCGGGTCCCCAATTATCTTCTGAAGAAAAAAAGTCTCTAAATAAACTCGCACCTGGCGGGGTTATTTTGTTTAAAAGAAATTATCAAAACATAAATCAAGTCGTTTCTCTTTGTAATGACATTCAAGCCGCGATTATTCCTCATAGCTATAAAGGTTGGGCAACGTGGATGGGTGTTGATCACGAAGGGGGCCGAGTGCAACGTTTTGGCGAGCCTTTTACAAAAATTCCACCTGCAAAAACTTGCGGGGATTTGAATTCTCCTAAAACAACCTTTGAGCTTGGCTTTATTATGGCCAAAGAACTTCACTCTGTTGGAGTCCGATTAAATTTTGCACCAGTCGCAGACGTGCCTCGAGACATGAACGCACCTGCTCTAGGTGATCGTGCTTATAGTCTTGATCCTGAAATTGTTTCGAGTCTTGTATCTGCTACCGTACGTGGTTTGCAGAAGGGCGGTGTGATGGCCGTTGCAAAACACTTTCCTGGACACGGCCCTGCGAATGTAGATTCACACAGTGAATTACCCAAATGTCACCTGACCAAGGATCAATTGGAAGCCTGTGATTGGATGCCTTTTCGAAGAGCTATTCGTGCTCGATGTAATGGAATCATGACGGCGCATATTTTAAATACCGCGCTTGATTCAGAGAGGCCTGCAACTTTATCCAAAAAAATTATTCGTAATTATTTGCGAAATGAGCTTCGTTTCAAGGGGCTTGTTTTTTCAGATGATATGGAAATGGGCGCGATCGTTAATGATTACGGAATTGATGATGCTTGCTTGATGGCAGTTGAAGCAGGATGTGATCATGTGCTTATTTGCCAAAATTTTGATGCAGCTATGAGTGCTCATGAGCGATTAGTGAAAGCCTTTGAGGGCGGACTTCTCCCTCTGTCTTATTTGGACGAAGCACTTGAGAGAATCTCAAACTTCAAAAATGAATATATAGGCCAGTACAAAGATTCAACGCCTGATTTTGCAGAAGCTGTTTTAGGGAAACCCGACTTTCAGGCCGTAGCCGAGGCAATTCGAGAAAAAAGAATTGTTGAAAATGGTCCTTCAACAATTGCCTTGAAAGTAAATGAATAAACAAAAATGTTGACGCTAAAGCAGGCTTTCTCAAGCTTGAACGCGTAAGTGTGAACCCGTATTCTATGGGGATGGATCCTAATTTATCTTTTGAAGAGCCAATACGTGTTGCTGTCGTGGGGCCTCTTGATTTTATTCAAGGTGTTCAATGGGATCTTAATAAAAGGTCCACGCGAAAATTTGAATTGTTTCAGTGGAGAATGGGCGAGTCTTCTTGGTCTGCAAACACAGATGGATTTGTTTTTTTTGTTGAGCGAGGCGCACAAATTCCTATTCAAATTTTAAAAAATATTTCTCCTCCGTCAGCCATTGCTGTTTTTGAATCCATGAATCCTCAGCAAGTCACGAGCTTGGGTCAAGTTGCTGCATGGAGAATGTTAAACTGGGAAGAGGGCCGTTTTGATTTAGTTGGGAAATATTTGTTTGAAGATTTGAGTAAGAAATCTCAATCTATGAATGAAGGAAAGGTGCTTTCGCATCTGAAGGGGTGGCTAAAGGAAAACAGTGATTTTCCAAGTCGTTTGATTTGGACGAATTCTCCTGCGACGTGGAAGGGCCCGGTTGAAATAGCCCTTTCCTCTAGTGGAGCTCCTTTGATTGTCGGGAGTCTTGATAGTGCGGCTGATTTTAAGCTTCCTCTTTCGGGCAAAGGGGAATGGGCGTTACTTCAAAAGACTAAACACGGGCTTCAGTTTCGTTCAATGTTACCCCAATTACCCATTCAGTTTTTTGGAGATCCGTCGCAATTAAAAGTTGGCGACCGGCTGAAGATTTTTGATTTTAATTTTGAATTTTCAGGAAGCTCGGAGTGGGCATCTTTAAAAAGTTTTTTGCGCAAAAGTGGGCACTCAATCGAAGCCCTCCCCACTTTGGGAGGAAACAAAACTCTTGCGGATACAATTCGTGAATATATTGAAAGCGGAGCCTCGGGCGAACTAGTCGTTAAAAGCGAAAATCGAGTGGGCTATATATCTATACAAGATGGAATGTTGGAAGAGGCAACAGTCGGCCCTGTTTCAGGCTTGAAGGCTCTATTTAGAATTTTATCCTGGCCTGCACCGCAATCTCAATTTGAACGTTTTGAGCGCTCTATGGTTTTCCCCATGCCTATTCATCTGGGGCCCTTAGAGTTTCAAAAGGCTTATGATCGATGGAAGCAAAAAGTCGCTTTGGTGAAGGAGTATTGGCCTTCTCACCAGCTCAAGATTTCACCTCGTCCGGCTACTTATCTGGAAAAAAAATCTTGGAACAGCAAAGATTTTTTGGTTTTTTCGGCCCTTTGCGAATCAGACCGTGTCTATGAAGTTCTCAATAATTGCCAGCTTCTCGACGTGGAAATTGTTGAATCGATGATAGCGCTTCGCAAAGAAGGTTTGATTGCCATTCGCTAGAGAAAATCCTATAAATTAGTAAATGATCTTCCCTGCAGAATGGTCCCCCCATAAAGCAACATGGACAGCATGGCCTGATTTGCCAGATGCTTGGCTAGAGAACCAAGAACCTGCTCGCAAAGAATGGCTTGCTCTTTGTGGCGCTATTTGTATGACCGGTGTTCAGGCTCAAGAAGAACTAAAGATTTTTGTTAAAAGTAAAGAAGAGCAGAAACGAGTTGAAAATGAACTCGGAAATCTTCCCATAAAATTTTATACATTTGATTACGGAGATGTATGGCTCCGTGATACGGGCTGTATTTTTTCTAAAACCAAAAATCATTTAGAAGGCCATGTTTTTCGATTCAATGGTTGGGGAGAAAAATACATATTGGCTCGAGACGTGGAGCTTTCACGAGAAATGGCTCTGAAGGCACGTGTTGAAAAAATTGAACATCAATTTGTTTTTGAAGGCGGCGCCGTGGACCACAATGGAAAAGGCTTGTGGATTACAACTGAACAATGTTTGCTGAATGAAAATCGAAATCCTGGAATGACGAAAGTTCAATACGAAAGAGCTTTTCATAAGTTAGGCGCTGAAAAAATTTGTTGGATTACAGAGGGGCTCTTAAATGACCACACGGATGGACATGTGGATAATATTTTACGTTTTGTGAACGAAGAAACTCTTCTTTGTATGGAGCCTTGTGGAAGTACGGATCCTCAAGCAGAAATTCTAAATAAAATTAAAGATGAGGCTCAAGTGTGGGCTTCTGAAAATAATTTAAAACTTTTAACTCTTAGAAGTCCTGGTGAAGTCTTGAGCAGTGAAGGCGACTTAATGCCCTCAAGTTATATGAACTTTTACATTGCTAACAACTCCGTGGTGCTTCCACTTTATGGGACAAAACAAGATGAGCAAGCGATTGAGGATTTGCAAAAGATTTTTAAAACTAAAAAAGTTGTCGGTCTTCCCTCAAGGCATTTGCTGACCGGTGGCGGGTCGTTCCACTGTATGACTCAACAGGAGCCTGTATGAAAATAAAAGTTGCAGCTATTCAATGTTCGTTTAGTGATCATGAAGAAGAGAATGTTTTAAAAATTACTTCTTTACTTAAAGAGGCGGCTTCTCAAGGAGCGCAAATCATTTTGCCCCCTGAACTTTTTCAGGGCTATTATTTTTGTCGTCATGAAGATGAAAAGTTTTTTGCTCGTGCCAAAAGCGTGAGCGAAAGTGCAATCCTCAGGCATTTTTCCTCATTAGCAGCAAGTTTAAATGTAGCAATACCCGTCTCTTTTTTTGAAAAAGATGGACCTAATTATTTTAATAGTTTGTGCATGATGGATGCTGATGGAAAAAACTTAGGGCTCTATCGCAAAACACATATTCCAGATGGTCCCGGATATGAAGAAAAATTTTATTTTAAACCTGGAAACACGGGCTTTAAAGTTTGGTCAACTCGTTATGCAAAAGTGGGTGTAGGAATTTGTTGGGATCAGTGGTTTCCAGAATGTGCACGCTCAATGGTTTTAAAAGGAGCGCAAATTCTTTTTTATCCAACAGCCATTGGAAGTGAACCAAACAATCCAGGACTCGATACAAGACAGCCTTGGAGACGCGCAATGATTGGCCATGCTGTTTCGAATTGCACAGCTGTTGTGGCTGCAAATCGTATTGGTGTGGAAGAGGGCCAAAGCTTTTATGGAAATTCTTTCATTGCCGATCATCAGGGCAATCTCATTAAGGAATTTGGAGATAAAGAAGAGGGCTTTTTGATCTCTGAAATCGATCTTGAACATCAGGCCCGTTATCAGGCTTCTTTTGGCTTTTTTAGAGACAGAAGGCCTGAGTTATATGAAGAAATTGTTAAGTTTTAATTGATGTTTTAGTTCCCCAGTAGACCTCCCGAAGAATAGATAGACATATATTTATGGGAGCGCTTCCAAAAAAGAAAGATTTTGACGAGTACACTTCGTCCGAAACACGTGTTGTCACGGATGCCACTAAGTCGGGTTCTATTGATGGAACAGATGTTACCGATACAAGAAAATTTGA
>JBAXJW010000086.1:0-6448 GCA_037137635.1 bacterium
CGAGAAAACTTAGAGGAGAAAAAAGTAGCTTAAGATGATTGGAAATAAATTTAAAGGTTTAGGAAAAGGTTTGTCAGCTCTAATGGGGGATGTAACTCCTGAAAATATTCGAAATATCAGTTCTTCAGAAAAAGTTCCTATACATTTTATATATCCAAATGCATCTCAACCAAGAAAAAATTTTAATCAAGATTTGCTAAATGAGTTATCAGAATCAATTAAAGAGCAGGGGATTATTCAGCCAATATTAGTTAGAAAAAAATCAGAAGATAAGTATGAAATAATTGCAGGAGAAAGAAGATGGAGAGCCGCTCAACTTGCAAAAGTTCATGAAGTTCCAGTTATTGTTTTGGATGTTGATGATAAAAAATCTTTGGAATTTGCAATATTAGAAAATATTCAAAGGACTGATTTGAATGGCATTGAAGAAGCTTTAGGTTATGACAATTTAGTAAAACAATTTGGCTATTCCCAAGATACATTGTCAAAAATTCTTGGGAAGAGCAGAAGTCATATAGCCAATACATTGAGACTTGCTAATTTGCCGGAAGAGATACAAAAAATGATTTCAGATGGATTGTTAACAGCGGGCCATGCAAGATGCTTGGTTAATGTTCCTAATAATATCAAGCTTGCAAAAGTCATAGTTAATAAAAATCTTTCTGTAAGACAGGCTGAGTTCTTAGTTAAAAAAGACCAAGTTTTTTTAGCTTCAAAAAAAACTCAAACAAATAATAAAAAATTACGGAATTTCTTTATCTTGTAATTCCTCAAAAAATCAATGCGAATTTAAATTTGCAGGTTCTAGCAAGACTGAGATGGAGTCTAATGCTCAAAAGTTTAAAAAGAAAATAAAGGATAATTTCAAAGGTGATGTCTGGGACTCTTTGGAGGATAGGTCAAAAGTAGTAGTTGCTGAGCAAGTTCTTGATAACTTGAGTGGATCTATAAAAGATATTCCCTTTCAGGAAGGGGTTGTTTCTAATGAACTTAAAGCAAAAATTAAGACAAAGGTTCAATCTTTAGGTGGTAAAGATTCTGGAGAGATTCAGAAACTTGAAAAAGAATTGATTGGGGCTGAAACGAAAGATGGATCTGAAAAGCGTTTGTTATTAGCAGAACAAAAAACTTACGAATCTCTTGGAAAAAGTGAAGCAGGAAAAAGCATGGATGATGTCTGCAAGGACTTTGCCCAAAATGTTTCTAATAATAAAAATCAAAAAATAGACTTAGATAGACGTCTTTCTTCATTTGAAGGAAAAGATGATCCTTGTTCACCTGCCTTTAAAGAGGTGGCAATCAAAAATAATCGAAAGCTAGCTGATTCCGGCACTCCTAAATCTGAACTTGATCCTAGCAAAGCTCAGCCTGTGGATAATCCTGGTCATACGGGAAATGATGAAGAAGACAATGATCCAGAAAGCGTCGTAGCAGGCGGCAACTCAAAAAAACAAAAGCCTTACTTAACTAAGGCAGAGCAGAAAAAATTAAAAGAGACGCATCCTGAAATTGCCGAAAAAATTAAAGCTTTAGAGAACGAAAGAAGTCAGCTCATGGGAGCTCTTGATATGCAAGCCAAGCAAGCCATTATAAATTCTTGTAATCAGGCTGCAGCAAATCTTAAAAAATCTATTGGTTTGGGTTCGGATAATGAGAAAAATGAAAAAATTGTTTCTGGAATTACAGATAAATTAGAGAAGACTCTTGCAAAAGGGTATCAAGGCTTGGTTTGTGACAAAAGTGGTGCAAATGATGGTCTTGCGACAAATGCGTCTATGGAAGAGGCTTCTAAGGATGTTCTCAAAGGTTTGGGAATTCCAGCTACGGGTCCTTTAACTCAATCGAAGCAAAATACTCTTGAGTCTTTAAGTAAGGGGGCAATGGAAGTCGCTGCTAATTTTGCAAATCAACGTCGCAATCGTATGAAGCTTGATTTTCAAATGTTAGAAGCCGCGTCTAAAAAAGCTTTTTCGCGAATTGCAACAGAAAGTCCTAATCTCATGGATGCAAATACGCTGTCTTATTTGAGAACGCTTTCTTACAATGAGCTTATGGGAGTCATTCCTAATGCTTTGCCTTCCTTTGCTCTTCAAACTTATCAAAACTATTTTGATATTGCGTTGATGGATATTAAGCAAAAAAATGGAATGGGTGAAGAGTTTGATAAAAATGCAGATTGTGCTCTTGCTTTTGCTCAAGCAGCAACTCAACGTTGGTCTGAAGAAGAAGACAGAAAAGGTCTCTTGAGCCTACGTGTGAGAGGCTCTTCTTCTGGATTGCCAGTTAGTAATGGAACGACTGTTCGAAACGAGGAGTCAACTCGTAAAGTAGAGAGGAATCGCTAAGTCGTGATTATTCAGGAAAAGAAAAAAAACTCTCACATTATTTTAAACATACTTTTATTAAGCTCTTCTTTTTCTGCTCTTGCCCGAGTTTCTTATGATCCGGATTTGATCTCTAGTATGCCGGAGCAAGCAGATTCTTTTATTGCTAAATTCAATCGTTCGAGTAGTCAGCTCTATGGATATTCTCGAACTCCTGGAATGGGTCGAAGTATTCGCGCTTTAAATAATTATTATCAATTACAGTATGAAAATTTCATGTCTGTTTTTCAACAAAACCTTAATACCATAGGTGTTGTAAGTGATTTAGTTTCAGATGCTAAGTCAACACCTGGAGTGGGTTCTTGTCTTGAAGGATCTTCTCGTAAAAATACTTGGGGTGAATTCGTTGATTCTCTTGAAAGCATGGATGGGCTTTCTTCTTACGTCAATAAAAGTATTCAATCTCAGCAGGGTTCGATGTCGGCATTTACTCAATACGGATCTGGTTTTTTTGAGCGTCGAGGAATGCCGAGTGATGTAGCTTCCAGTTATAAACGAGTTGCAAAGTATGTTGATCCAAGCAAAAAAAATTCAGGTCTTTTAAATGACCTTAGAGAATGTTGTAAAAAAACAAATTCTCAAGCGGAAGTTTGTAATGAGTCTACTGTTAAGGATCGTTTAGCTTCCTTAGCAGATCTTAAGCCTTTGCCCACTCGTTTTGTGGATCCCTTGAATCCCGGAGCTCTTGTTCAGAACATGAATCCAGATGATTTGATGACAATGGTTGGTCTAGGTCAGATGAATGATTTTGCTTATGCAACTGATTTTAATGTTCAAGCAGCTGCATTAGCGAACGCAGATCAAAAGTGCCAAGATAATCGCGAAGCAGCTCTTCGTAAGATGGGTCACACTGCTCAACAAAAAGGTTTAGCACGTACGGTGGTTCATACTCTTCATTGCTCTCTTTGGTCTGTTGCTCAGAATTGGGGCAAGGGAGCTCGGACTTTTGTAACGGGTGCCACTCGCTCAACCTTTCCTTTATTTGATACAATTTCTCAGTGCCCTCCTGAAGTTCAGCAGCAGGCAACTCTCGCTTTGATGTATTCTCCTGAACAGTTTCAAAATGATTTTAGAACTTTAGGAAGATTACCGGGCAATATTGTTTATTCGTCTCCCGTTGCGAGTGCGCCCATTACGATTCGCAGTCTTTCGGATTCTTCTGCTCAAATTAGCTTTGTTGATGATGCGGGCTTTGTTCAAAGTTCCATGCTTCTCACTGCCGATACTCAGACGAAGAATCTTGCTTCTCAATCTAAACTTCCCGTTGTTGTCGGGGCCACAAATGCTGCCGCAAACAACGAAGCCACTCGAAATGGAGTGAGCGTCATGCGTGGTTTACAAGGAAAAAGAGTTGTGAAGGGCATGGGCGAAACCCTTGCAAAGCAAGAGCGTTTAGCCGTGCGAAGTCTCGCTAGTAAAACAGCAGAGGGGAATTTAGAAGCTGCGCGAACGCTTGCGGGTTCCGTTAAAGGTCGAGCTACAGAAGTCAAAGCAACAGTTGAGCGAATGAAGGCTGATAGCGGCCTTGCAAGTCGAAGTGCTTCTCGAGCACTCGCTTCTCGTCAACTTGTCGCAGAAGGTACAGCTGTTCATACTTCAAAAGGTGTGAGCGAAATATTCAAAGGAGCCTATAGGGGATTGTTTCGTCAAATGAGCGGCGATTCGTCTACAAGTTCAAGTTCCGGAAGAACTGTTGAAAGAGCGACCACAACGAATGCGGCCACAGGAACATCTTCTGTTTCTACGAACGGAACTTTTACAGATAAACAGAATCAAATAAATTATCAGCAAGAGCAAAAAGCTAGGGATGCTGCTGTTTTGCTGTCTTCTTTGAATTCTCTGGGAACAAGCATTAACGGTATTGCCACTCGTTTGAATGATATTATCAAACAAAAACAAGCAGCAATTGAAAATTATAAATTAGCTTTTGAACCTTCAAAGCTTTATTCGGAACTTGGTAATTTGGGTGCAGATGCTCGTGCTAATCGATTGATTAGCTTAACAAAAGAATGGGCAAACACAGTTAAGGAAATTAACATTCTTAATACTCAAGAGTTGGGACTCAGAATCAGTATCAATACAGCCAAATCAAGTATGCAGAATATGATTGCAGGAGCTCAAGCGTTTCAGGGCCTCAAAGTTCAGATGGGTGATATTCGCGGACCTGCAAGTGTGCCCAATAGTCTTCCAAATATGACGAATGGAATGTCAGTGAATGGATTGTTGCCCAATGATCCTTCTTTAAATCCAAAGGGTGTCAATCCGTTTTTTGTAAATGGACAGCCTCCTATAAGTATCTTTCCTCCAAACTTTAAATTTACTCCTGGTTTTTCAGTGCTTGATGATAAAAGTATTTATTCAAAGATGCTCAATCTCTTTATCTTGCCAAGTGCTTTTGCGGCACCTGTCAGTTTAGATCAGCAGCGTGAAAAGCTTTACGGAGAGTGGAGCAACTTTATGGATGAGTATTCTCGATACCAAGATAAGTTGGCTGTTGAAGATTCCACTCTTAAACAAAAAATGTGGGATCGATTTTTGTTTAACGAAAAACAAAATCGCGCAGAAAATTATATTTCCACAGAAGGTCAAATTGTGGTGGGTTCTTTTGGTCAAGCGATCAGGGAAGAATTGCCAGATTTGTTAGCTTATAAAAACAATCAAGCACTCTCGAGTGCTGTGAATCCGCAGGTCGGGCAATATATCGAAGAAATTCGTCGTGGATCAGAGGAGTTGGATATCGCTCTTGCAGAAGAGGCACGCTTGAAGCTTAAGTCTCGTGCAACCGATCCAGATTTGGACGAAGCGTCTTGGACAGGGTTACTTCCAGGCATGGCTCTTGGAAATTAAATTAAGTTTTGTGACGCTTTATTTCCCCTTATTTCCCTAAGCTCTGACGCCTGATAGACTCTTTTTCAATGGATATTTCTTTTGAGGCGATTGAAAAAGCTGAGCAGCGCATTCGTCAGTACATTATTGAAACGCCTTTGCTTCAGAGTTTTAAATTACAAAGCTTATTGAAGTGGCAGGCACCTGTTTTTTTGAAAGTTGAAACATTGCAGTTCACGGGTTCTTTTAAAGCAAGAGGGGCCCTCAATAAGCTTCTTCATTTGATTGAAAAGGGTGAGCGACCCGAACACGTTGTCGCTTCTTCAGCGGGAAACCATGCGCAAGCGGTTGCGTTTGGAGCTAGCAAGCTTGGAATTCCTGCAACTATTGTGATGCCCGAGAATGCTCCTCTCGTGAAAGTAAAAGCAACTGAAGAGTATGGACCAAGAATTATTTTACATGGAGCCATTTATGATCAAGCTTATGAAAAAGCTCTTCAGGTTTTAAAGGAAACAAAGAATTCAGTTTTTATTCATCCTTATCAAGACAGAGAAATCATTGCAGGCCAGGGAACCTTGGGTTTAGAAATTTCAAAACAGCTTCAAACTTATGGAGTGAATCCTGGTGATTGTGATTTTATTATTCCCATCGGCGGGGGTGGGCAATTTAGTGGAACAGCCTGTGCGATTCAGTCTCAATTCAAAGGAGCGCGTTTTTTAGGGGTTGTGGCGGATGCTGCTCCCTCTATGGCTTTGAGTTTTCAGGCTAAAAAGTTAACAATTGCCGAATCTCGAGTGCGTACGTTGGCAGAAGGATTAGCGATTAAAAATCCTACTCAAGAAATGTTTGGACTTATTTCAAAATATGCAAGCGATGTTTCGATCGTGACAGACAACGATATTTCTTGGGCAATCTTTTTGATCATGGAAAAAATCAAGCTTATCGTCGAAGGTGCGGGAGCGGCAGGTGTGGCGTCTGTGCTTGCGGGTAAATCGCAGGCCGATGTGAAGCGCCCTCTTGTTTTTTCACTTTGCGGAGGAAATATAGATTTACCTCGCATCACAAATATTATTGAGAGAGGCCTGATCTTTGAGCACCGCCGATTGAATTTAGAAGTCAAAATCGAGGATCGTCCTGGAGAGCTTTCGCAAGTGACAAAAGTTTTAGGTTTGATGAGAGCTAATGTTTTGGAGGTTTCTCATGATCGGCTCACTTCAGACTGTGCTCCTGGCCAAACG
>JBAXJW010000087.1:0-6416 GCA_037137635.1 bacterium
AGAAAATTCGTTTTTTAAGGGGCGCAAGGTATCGTCATCCCAAAGATCAATCATGGAAAGTTCGGAAAGCGCTCCAAATCGATCGTTTCTGGATTTATAGGGAGGAGTCTTGCGTTGATACACGGCATCTTCATCGCCGCCCTCAATCTGCCGATCATCAGGGTCCATCCAGTCGGCGATCGAATTGGGAAGTGCGTTTGGATAATATCTTTCAATTTTATCTCTAAAGTTTTGATCTGTTTCGGCTCTTTGATCGAGGAGGTATTGAATTTGTTTTTTGATAGAGTCCGAATAGCTTTTGGCGTCAGCAGCATTTTTGGCAATGCTCGGAGACATTCGATGAATTTGCTCGTCGAGAAGGTTTAAAGGAATTTTTGAGCCTTCGCCTTTGATGATCGAAGTGAAGGTCCCGGGAGCCGAACTTTTTTGTCCATCAAGAGGAAAAGCGGGAAGCGGAAAAGACCAAATCATGGAGCGAATGTTTTTGGGAACCAGTCCCGCGAGAGCGGTTTGTGATGAGAGCAGGTTTTCAGTTTCACGAAACATGTGAACTCTGAGTAAGCCCATGCGTGCAGCGGATTGAGCAAGGTAGTAAGATTGAAGGCGGTTTTTGTTTTTTTTGCTGATGGTGACGTCAATGTTACTTGTGTAGAGAAGTTGCGTGATGAAAAAACTTAAGAGAGCAAGAGAAATAAGGACCATCAACAAAGCCATTCCTTTGTGATTCTTGTAGAAAAGATTTTTTTTCATTGAGGAGGTTGATCCTGACCTGGAGTTTGAGTTTGTCTTGAGGGAGCTTTTGAGGATTGTGACCAATCAATATTTCTATACAAAGCTTCTGGTAAGCGAACAGCTGTCACAAGAGTGAGTTCTTTGGACTTTTTGCCCCCTTTTTCAGATTCATATTCGGGAGTAAATCGAAGTTCAATTTTAACAGCTTCAGGAACTTTGTTGAGTGTTTCTGTTTTGTCTGAATCCCATTCTCCAACCCACTGACCTTGTCGTGGACTCCAAAAAGTAAATTTAAGTGAGACAACTTTTTCTATCAGTACGAAGGAACGAAAATCTTCTGGATTTTCTCGATCAGTTTTAGAAATAGCTCGTTTTGATTCGCTTCGAATGAGTGCACCCTCTTTAAGAGTATAAAAAACAAAATGTTCTTCATTCTCAGGGGCATTTGCAGAGAGACGTTGGTGGGTGCGTGTTGATAATAAAAGAGTGTTTTCTTTGCCTTGAAAGACAGTAAGAGGGAGCGGCTTTTGAGGTACGGGGGGAATGTAGCCTTTATCTGGTAGAGTATCCGGTGTTGAGGGTGTGTGGGGGTACCAACCAAAATCATCGGGAGTTGCATAGAATGTATTTCGAATATCACGTTCTAAAATTCCAAAAGCAGAACGAAATTCTTGTAGAGTCTCGGTTCGAGATTCTACCGACTCTTTTGCTTTTGTCGTCATTTTGACTGAGTAGTAAACGGAATAACTCAAAAAAGAAAGAAGCACCAGAACGAGAAGAATTTCTAAAAGAGTAAAAGCACTTTTAGACTTTTTCATTGTGTTGTTGAGTCCTTATCTAAGTCAGTATTTTGTGAGAACGTTATTTTAGGTTTTTTAGGAATCAAGTGAGTCACCAAGGGAAACTGTCTTTCAGCTCCTTGAAACTGCCACTTCACAATCACAACCAGTTCACCCATGTTTTCTTTTAAAGCTTTGTTTAAGTTAGAAAGAAGGAGTTTCGCTTGCTGAAATTGATTTTCGGAATCTTCATTGGAAAGACCATAAGCTTTTAAAAATGCGACGACCTGATTTTGAGTGATGAGGAGTGGGTTTTCTTTGAACTCAGCCGTCCACTTGAATGTGTCGTATGGAGCTTCGAAAGTTCCCTCTTGATTTCCAAATGCACCTTTGACATCAGCTTTATCGACAGCTGATTGAAAAAATATTTCCATTTCGGTCATTTTTGATTCTGCAAGAGTTTGAGCTTGGGTGAGTAATCCACTTTCAGCGACACTTCGAAGGCTTCGTGTTCTGGCGCTCACAACGGCTCCAATAATCATAAAAAAGATTAATGTTGCTGCAAGAACTTCTAGTATCGTAAAACCAGATTCATTCTGTTTAATTTTTTTCATGCGGAATTTCATTGTGGCGGAGCCTCCGCATCGATATCGACTCGACCCGTGAGGCTTCGAGTTTTGATATGAAAAAGAACAGATTTTGGCTTGTTTAGTTCTTGAAGCGTAATCGTGGCATCATCAATAAAACCATTGGGAAAACAATAAATTCCCATATCACCTTGTGTGATGCTTTTGTTTTCACCTATTCGCCACGATTTTACAGAAACAATTTTAATTCCTTTGGGCAAGTAATGTCTTTTAGCATCTTGAGCGGGCACAAAAGCATCTGCGGTTTTTTTTTCGTTTTTATCTTTGTCTTTTTTCTTTTGTTTTTCTTGAGCTTGAACATCTTCTATAAGTTCTGCTTTGATTTGTTCTTCAGGAAGCACATCTCCTTCGGCCATCTCGAGAGTCCATGCTTGTTCTCTTTCAAGTTTGTTGGAACTATCGTCGAAATAAGTTCCACCTAAATCAACATGTATGCGATGAAGTTTGCCGGTTAAAATGGCCTGATCGTAGCAAAATTTTACAAGAGCGCCTAAGCGACGAACGCTAGTTCGAACATTTGCTCGAGTGACTTGATCAAGCTTGGGAAGGCCCACAGATATGAGCAAACCGATAAGGGCAATGACCATCATGATTTCGATGAGGGTCATGCCCTTTTGAGATGTTTTCAACGGAGATCGAAAGAACCTCTGTTTAGTC
The DNA here is from genome assembly GCA_037137635.1 of bacterium. Lineage (GTDB taxonomy): Bacteria > Bdellovibrionota > UBA2428 > UBA2428 > UBA2428 > CANIGN01. The sequence continues at coordinate 2,816 of JBAXJW010000087.1, forward strand.
TTCGAAAAGAATATCAGCTGCTTCTCCTTCGCCCCCTTCTTGGCAACCTTGGCCGAGGGATTTTAGAACCATTGTTTGACCATCATAAGAATAAAAAGGATCGCACCCGTAAGGATCTTGAGATACTTTTTTCTTTCCACCCATATAGCCTTCAGTTGCGTAAGAAGGACAGTTTCCAGGATTTTCAATTAAGCCAGCAATGTTTTTTGGATAATTATTGCAATCAAGTTTGTACTGATCCAGAGCACCTTTAATTTCAGAGAGATAAATTTTTGTAATTTTTCTTTTTCCACCTGAAAACTTTGAGAAGACGTTTTTTCCGATGGTTCCGATAATCAAGGCGATCAACGCGATCACCATGAGGATTTCCAAAAGAGTCATACCACTTTTATTTGATCGGATTGTTTTGAGACTTAATTTTTTCATTTCCTTTACTCCTTATATGTTTTGCATTTCAAAGATAGGCAGTAGAACTGCCATGACAATAAATCCTACAACTAAAACCATCGCAACAATCATCAGAGGTTCCAGCAAGCTCGTGAGCTTTCCAAGACGCGCCTCAATTTGTTGATCGTAATTATCTGCGACATTTAAAAGCATGTTTTCGAGATCACCCGTTTTTTCTCCCACTGAAACCATGTGAATAATAATAGGTGGAAAAAGTTGGGTTTGCTTGAGGGCTAGATTGAGCGCCTTACCTTCTGTGACTAAAACAGCTGTAGCAGTGATTGCATCTTCAAAGAGTGCGTTGTTCACAACGTTTCGTGCGACTTCGAGAGAACTAATCATAGCAACACCGCTTTTTAAAAGTGTTCCAAGTGTGCGCGCAAAACGTGTGACGCAAAGGTCTGAAAAAATACTACCAATCAAAGGAAGCTTAAGAATTATTTTATCTTTTTTCACACGACCTGTTTCTGTTTTTGTATAGCGTTCAAGCATGATGAGAGAACCAAGAAGACCAAAAACAATATACCAAATGTTTGCTTGAAAAAATCCAGAGACTCCAATCATGATACGTGTGGGAAGAGGCATCACTTTGTTAGCGTCTGTGAATATCTGAGTAATTTGAGGAATAACGAAGTTGGTAATCACTAGGAGAACGACGGCTCCCACAACAATCATGATGATGGGATAGGTCATTGCTCCAGAAACTTTATTGCGAAGGCGTACTTGGTTGTCACCAAAATCTGCCAAGCGAGCTAAGACAGCATCTAAGCGGCCAGAGGCTTCACCCGCACGAACCATGTTCACATAAATCCGGTCGAAGACATTGGGAAAAAGCGCAAAGCCATCTGCTAAGCTATGACCTTCTTTTACGTGTTGTCGGATGGCCATCAGTATGGGACGAAGTTTTACCGAATCAATTTGTTCGATCAGAGCATTCAAGCTTTCAATGATAGGTACGTGAGCTGTTAAGAGAGATGCGAGCTGTCGTGTAAAGTTTTGAATTTCCATAAACCCAACACGTTGAAAAGCACTCGCAAAATTTTGCTGAAGATTTTCAGGTTGTTTATTTATGTTTGCAGCATCAGTAGTTGTAACGGAAAGGGGTATAATTCCCTGGCTTCGAGCTTTTGTACGCGCGTTTTTTATTGAATCGCTTTCAATAAAAACCTTCACGTTTTTTCCCGAGCTGTTCGTGCCTCGGATCTCAAAATGAGCCATGTTGCATTCTATTCTAGACTTAAGAATTGAATCTGCCCAAATTCTTAGGAATAAATTTTAAGTTATAAGAGAAAATGGAACGTAAGAACTGATTCGGGGCGTTAAGTGTTTTGCGTATGATAATCTGTTCTACTTATGAGTGGTAAAAGTGGGAGTCGTAAAAGATATCGAACATCAGGTGATAAAAGCCTTATTGAAGTGCGTGTAAAAAATGCTCAGCAGCTTTTTGATGTGCGTGATCCGGCTCCGTTTCGTGAGAGAGATCTTGATGATGACTTTGTGGAGTATATTTCCACTTCTGTAGAGGAAATTGGTTACAATTCAAATTTAAAAATTGTGATCAATATTGGAGAGAAAGAAGCTGAGTCAATCGAGCGGCCTATTATTAAGGAAGCGATTCACGCTTATTTGGATTATCAAATTGAACTCAAGCGCTTACATCTTTCGAAACTTTTTCGGACTGTTCGCCTCTTTTTGGCTTTTGGTTTGGCGAGCTTGTTCACCTGTCTTTTTGTGGCGCGTACGATTGAAAAAAGATTTGATCCCGATAGTTTCTTCTTTGTGACTCGCGAAGGTTTTGTCATTTTAGGATGGGTGGCTATTTGGAAACCTTTCGAATTGGTTTTGTTCGATTGGTATCCTGTTTTCGATAAAATAAAACTACTTAGAAAACTACGAGACTGTGAAATAGATATTGTTTACGTATCTGTTTGAGTGAGACGTAAAACTTCGTCTATAGAGGTTAAGCCTTCAACCAATTTGTTGAGGGCAGAGTCTCGTAAGCTTTGCATGCCTTGCTTGACGGCCATTTTTCGAATGTTGCTCGCATCTTCGTTGTTTAATATTAAAGCTCTAATCTCGTCAGATAAAACCATGAGTTCATAAATCGCAGCTCGACCTTTGTAGCCTGTGTAGCGACATTCACTGCAGCCTTTGATTTTTTTTAAAACAAAACGTGTTTTATTGTATCGTTTTTCAAGAAATTCGCGGTTGATATCTCCGATATTTAGATCAGTATCTTTTGCTTCAAAACTTTCTGCGCAGTTTTGGCATAGCTTACGAATCAAACGTTGAGCGAGAACTCCGACGACAGAAGAGCTAATCAGGAAAGGCTCAATTCCCATATCGACCAAACGTGTGATCGAACCTGGCGCGTCGTTTGTGTGAAGCGTGGAAAGCACCAAGTGACCAGTGAGAGAAGCGTTGATCGCGATTTCAGCTGTTTCTTTGTCTCGAATTTCTCCGACCATGACGACATCAGGGTCTTGTCGCAAAATACTTCTGAGTCCAGAAGCAAAGGTCAATCCAACTTTGGGATTCACTGCAATTTGTCCCACGCCTTGAATTTGATACTCGACAGGATCTTCAACGGTGATGACGTTTCGCTCAGGAGTTGCGATATTTTTTAAACAAGCACTTAAGGTAGTCGATTTACCTGAACCCGTAGGACCTGTGACGAGGAAAATCCCGTATTTTTTATTGGTGAGTTCGTCGATCGCTTTGATCTCAGATTCTGCAAAACCTAGTGAGGGAAGCTCAAGAACAACGGATGATTTATCCAACAGACGCATGACGATGCGTTCTCCAAAGTTAACAGGCACAATTGAAATACGAATGTCGATTTCGCGCCCAGCGATTTTAACTTTCACACGACCGTCTTGAGGAATTCTTTTTTCAGCAATGTTTAGCTCAGCCATAACTTTGATACGCGAGGAAATAGCTGCGTGCAAAGATTTTGGAACTTGGTAAACGTCGTAGAGAATTCCGTCTATACGAAAGCGAACAGTTGTGCTTCTTTCAAAAGGTTCGATGTGAATATCGGAAGTTTTTTCTTTAATTGAGCGAAAAAGAAGTCCATTCACAAATCGAATAACGGGAGCTTCATCGTCTCCGGCTTCTAACAAGTCAACTGTTTCATTGATGTTGAGGTTAAAGT
>JBAXJW010000088.1:0-6411 GCA_037137635.1 bacterium
TTCCAACAGGCAATAATCGATCTGAAAAATCCTGATCTTTAATTACAACAATATCGAGATCACGCTCCAAAGCCCAGTGTTGAAAGCCATCATCTAAAATAAAAGCAACTTTTGAAGAACTGTTTTTCTTTAAATAGCAAAGAGCATTCTCTGTTCTTTGTGCTCCCACCAAAACTTTTGCCTGAGTTCTAAGATAAATTTCAAAAGGCTCATCTCCTGCTTCTTCAACTTTAGTAGAGGGCCCCACCTCAGTTGCATGCTTAGATTTTCGACCGTAGCCTCGAGTTAAGACGACAGGCTCGTAACCTTCTTTTTGAAAAAAGCGAATAAGATCAATCACAAGAGGAGTTTTGGCTCGTCCACCTACTGCAAGATTTCCAACACTCACTACAAAAGTAGGCAAGCGTGTAGGTTTTGTGAAAGCTCGATCAAGTCGAGTTCCCCATTCATAAGCTTTTTCAAGAACAGTTTTGAACATGAGGACAACATTGCTTCCAAGATTGCAACAAATCGTCTGCAATACGCTCAGAAACTCCACTTTCACCTAATTTTTTGGGAATCCATCGAAGATGCTTTTTCATGACATCTAAGCGATGAGGGTCTTGCAATAAGTCTAACGTCTCCGCAGCTAAGCGACGAGGATTTAAATCTGCTTGAAGCAATTCAGGAATGACTCTTTTTTCCAATAAGATGTTGGGCAATCCTGCAAAAGCATTCGGATCGCTAAAATAATTACTGAGTGCTTTTAGAATTTTAACTGTGAAAAAATTTAACTTATACATCAAAACATGAGGTAACTGATAATAAGCAGCCTCTAAACTTGCTGTACCCGAAGTGATCCAACCAAAATCACTCGCCATTAAACTTGCGTGATTTTGAAAAGATAACTTCCAATCATTTTTTAAAAGTTCAGCCACCTTGCGCTGATATTTAGAACTTAGTTGCAGATTTAATTCTTCAAGAGTCCAACTAGGAGCCAAAGTTAAAAGCCCCGTCCACGACTGACGGAGCCCCCACTTTTCTTGATATTTCTTTAATTGCTCCCATGCATCGATCATCAATGGCAAATTGCTTCTTATTTCACCTTTTCGAGAACCAGGGAACAAAGCCAATATTTTTTCATTCTCCTTAATTTTTAAAATTTCGCGAGCGCCCCTGCGATTACGCGGAGGCAAACTATCTCTCAAGGGGTGTCCCATAAAGCGTGCATCCACACCTTGCTCACGAAAAATTCCCTCTTCAAATGGAAGTGCAGGGTAAAGCCTACGCAACCATTTTTTCATCGTGTGAATTCGACCTTCACGCCACGCCCACACTTGAGGCGCTACAATATAATCAACAGGCTTGCCTTGTTTTTTTGCAACCTGAGCAAGCTTAAAATTAAAATCTGGAAAATCAACGCAGATCAAAGATTGAGACTCAGACAAAGAACTTGATAAAGTGTTTAAAGCTCCAAATATTTTTTTAAAGTTTCTTAACACTTCCACCAAACCTACAACTGCCACATCTTTTGAGTTCACCAATAAGCGCACACCTTCATGCTGACTTAACGGACCCGCTAAACCCCAAAACTCATATTCTCCGGGGGCCTTCAAATTAATATTTTTAATGATTTTTGAAAGCAATTGATCACCACTCGGATCTCCAGCAGAGACAAGAATCTTTTTAGGCAGAGAGACTCCTTCAGTTTGCACTACTCAACAACCCTCATGACCTTTAACACTTCATCAATAATTTCATGTGTTCTTAAAACACTTCGGCTTTTGACACCTAAAGTAGAAAGATCCGTCAAATCGTATTTACCTTTGTAAACTCCGTTTTTAATCGTCGAGAAAAATGTCATCAATTCAAGTTCAATGGGCAATCCAGCTGATCCCTCACGAGAAGTGACATCAAAAGCATTCAGGTTACTTCCCACTTTTGTAAAACGCTGAAAGCTTTGTTTTCTAAAATCCAAAGTTCCATGCCATTGTGGACCTGTGATCTCCCAATCATGCATAGATGTGGTCGACAAACGACTTGCAAAAAAGCGGCAGATTCCGCCACTTTCCAACTCAAGAGCGATACTGACCCAATCAAAGTAATTGGAGCGAACCTTACGGCCCCAAGAACGAACAGACTTAATCGGAGAAAGCCCAAAGACCTCATCCAACATCACAAACATATCGATATCTTCAACGACGTAATCAAAAACGATATCCACGTCCGAAGCTCTTGGAACAAAGGGCCCCGTTCTCATGGAGTTAATCGTCCACGGTCCCTTTGAGGGTTTAAATTCACGCCACAAATGCGCCAAGGTCCAACGCAAAGGTAAAATAACTTGAACGTGCTTGCTTTTTGCTCGTGCTTTTTCACGAATGAGCTGAGCTTCTTTTGCACTAAACGCAAGAGGCTTTTCCACAAGGCAATGCAACCCACTGTCGAGAACTTGCAAAACTGTTTCCACTCGAATTTGAGCCGGAACAGTTACCATTGCAAAGTCACAGGAGCCTTCAAAATTCTTTTTGAAATCAGCCAAGTTACTAAAAGCAGGAATTTTTTCTCCCACTAACTGCTGAAAAACTCTCGCTTTGGAAGCATCGGGATCGACGATTGCCGCTAAACGTACATTCAAACGCTTTCCTGCGATCATGATGTCTTTTAAAAATGAACGACCGACGTTCCCCGCACCCACTACAACAAAATTCTGCATCGCCGCTTTTGCCATTCTAATATTTCCTCTAATTTCTCATAATGCCGACTTTGGATGTTTTCACAAAATCTTCAAATTTATCAAAAACGCTTTTTCCTGAAAATTGCGAATGAAGTTTTTCCATTTGCTCTTTTAAAGTTTTTTCTTTGTTTAAATAAATTCCTTTATAAATCTCTTTTACAATTCGAATATCTTCTTCAGAAAATCCCGCACGCTTCATTCCCACTAAATTGGGTCCCGTAATCTCACAATATTCTTTCGCACATAAAAAGTGGGGAAGATCCTTCATATATCGCGTCAATCCCGCAGAATACGTAAAACTTCCAATGCGCACAAACTGAGCCACTCCACATACTCCACTGATCAACGCATTATCAAAAACAATCACATGACCCGCAAGGGCGGTGTGAGAAGCAATCGTGATTTTATTTCCGAGCTGGCAGTCATGAGCAATGTGCACAGAAGACATGATGTAGTTATCGCTTCCTACTTTAGTCAGACCGCCTGCTTTTGTGCTTCCTCTATGAATTTGCACTCCTTCACGAAAAACGTTTCGATCGCCAATGACTGCGCGAGCCTGAAGAGCTTCATCTTTTATAACTTGTGGAGGAGCACCAATTGAACAGTAAGGATAAAACTCATTGAGCTCTCCGATTTCACTTTGTCCCCAAATACAAATATGAGACTGAATTTTCGTTCCATTTCCGATACGAGCTCCTGCTCGAATATGCGAATAAGGCCCCACTTCAACATCAAGCCCTAACTCCACACCTTCTTCTACTATGGCTGTCGGATGAATTTTTGGATGAATCTTCATAAGTCTACCTTCTGCCCCTTCAACACTTCTTTCATAACTGCATAGATCTCCGGAAGCTTATCTTGAATAGCCATAATTTTAAGATCTCGCCGAATAGGTCGCGCAGGCACACCCCGTAACTGAGATCCAGACTCTACATCACTTCCTATAGCCGAAAAGCCTCCGACCTGAACTTGATTCCCAACGGTGAGATGGCCCTTGCTGACCACAAGCCCACCAAGAGTTACAAAATCACCCATGATCGTAGATCCCGCAAGACCCACCAATCCACACAAAATATTATATTTTCCTAAACGACAGTTGTGGCCGATTTGAACGATATTATCCGTCGCTGAAAAATCTCCGATGACCGTATCTTCCAAAACACCTCGATCAATTGCGACAAACGAACCAAGTCGCACACCATCTCCCACCACAACTCGACCCACATGAATGCGATGTCGCGGACACTGGCTCTTGGGATATTTTATGAAACCAAAACCCTGGCCACCAAGACTCACTGGACCTCGAAAATAACAATCATTTCCGATAATCGTGTCATCAGCGATACGACTTCCGCATCCAATACGTGTTCGCGAACCAATTCTTACTCTTGCTCCAAGTCGAACACCTGCTTCAAGAACAACGTCCTCTCCGATTTCACAATCAGGCCCGATAACAACTCCCGTTTCACATCTTACATGAGAATATTTTTGGGAAAGCGCTTGGATCTCTTGAGGAGTCCCACTCCATTCCGCTGGAGCAAGTTTTCGGAGTAAAATATCAAGCGCGGCTTCTGGAGCCTCAACAGCTAATTCATGTGGAGCGAGGGGAGTTGATTTTCTGAGATCACGAAAAACCATTCCCCAACTGGAGGAAACTTCGCCATTTTTTAAATGGTAACAAAAGTTTTGAAGTGAGGGATTTTGAAAAGACGAAGAAAGAGGAGATTCTAGCTCTTGCCAGTTTTTTTCTAAACAAGAGCTCTCTGAAACTTTAAAGTTAAAGTTTTCTTTTTTTAAAAAATCTAAAAAATGATTAAGCGTGCGAAAGCAATCTCTTGGCTTAAATAAAAGAGTTGAAACCATTCACGCTTATGACCTTATTTATTTTCTTACTTGTTTTTACTATCGTATCTTGAAACTAATTTTTCAGTGAGATCGATTTTATCTGTCGCAAAGAGCAAACCCGCCTTGCTTTCGAAAACCATTTCAACGCCTGCTTCTTTACCCACATCTACCATCATCTCAGACAAACCTTTGATGATCGGTTGAGTTTCTTTAATCTCTTCTTGTTGCATTTCAACTTGAGCGGCTTGATTAGACTGTTGAAGCTCAGCATATTTTTGTTGCAGAGCCATCATTTGTTCACCTTTAGCCTTTTCGCTCAACACAACACTTTTCTTTTTGAATTCTTCTTGAGCTGTTTCGAAATCTTTTTTCTGTTTATCAAACTTATCTTTTTTCTCTTTGAATTTTTTCTCAAGACGCGCTTTTGCATCGCGACCTTTTTTAACGCCCTGTAAAGCCTTTTCCAAATCGACCACGCCAACTTTAACCGCTGACCATCCCGTTCCCAAAAAAGCCATTGAAGATAAAATGAACAATGTTTTTTTCATCATGAAATCACCTTAAAACCCACCCCGAACCAAGTCAAAAGAGGAGCGCAGAAAAGCGCCTTTGTGCGTCGGACATGATACTTAAAAATGACTCAAGAACCTAGAAAGTAGGCGCAATCATAAACTGGAACACGCTCTGGCCCTTGGTATTAAACTCTGAGTTGGTCAAAGGGAAGCCCCATTCAAAACGGAGTGGACCCATAGGCGAATACCAACGTATGCCCCATCCGTAGTTTGAAAGAAGCGCTGGTCCTTGCTTGGCAATATCTCCATCCCATGAATTACCTATATCGAAAAAAGCTACAGCTCGAATATTCGCTTCTGGAATAAGCGGAAACTCAAGCTCGTGATTCATGATCATCTTATGGGTACCACCCAAGATATGAGGTAAGACTTCTGGATTTGACCCTGGACGTGTTCCAGAAAGTCTCTTCACGCTTCCGATAGATCCACCATTGTAGCCTCGCAGAGAGGTCACACCCCCAAGAGTGTAGCGTTCTGAATCGGGCACATTATCTCGATCAAATAAATTGAACAGATAACCAAACTCTAAGCGAGTTCGATAAACCAACTTCCAGGCAACTCTTTTATAAAATCTCAAAGATCCATCAAACTTCTGAAAGGCTCGCCCTCCCAAGCCTGCAACTTCTAAACCGGAATAGAAATACCAACCGTTGCTCGGATCCAATCGGTTATTACGAGTATCATAAGTAAGATCTGTCCCCACCGCACTAATAGAAGTGTGAGTGTCTTCTTCTCTCGAAAAAATCGCTATATTGATAGGATCGCTCAAGTTTGTTTTTGAAAAACGGTACTTTCCATCAAGAAGCCAATGTTCTGCAACTTCTTTTCCAAGACGGAAGCTAAAGCCTCGCTGATCTTGAAAATACGTATAATCAGCATCCGCTTGTGGTCCAATTCGACGTCGAGACCAAAACATATTGGTTCCAAACAACCAATCAGAATCAAAAATCTTTGGATCCGTAAAGGTCAAATCAAAGTTCATCGCTTTGCTGGAAGCCCATGAAGTCTGAAGACTGATATCTTGCCCTTTTCCAAACAAGTTGCTTTGCATGACTCCAGCCACAATGCTGAAACCTGCATCATTTCCATAACCTGCTTGTAAGTTAATTGTGCCTGTAGGTTTTTCTTTGACCTTAATCTCAAGGTCCATAATGTTGCTTTGATCTTTTCGCGTAGACGTTAAAAACTTAATGTCTTCATCAAAGAAACCAAGGCGACGAATATTTTCTATACTCTTCTTACGTTTTGTTGAATTTGTTATTTCGCCTTCTACAAATTTTA
>JBAXJW010000089.1:0-6369 GCA_037137635.1 bacterium
AAAGCTGATTCCATCAAGTTTCGTGATTTGGTTGTTCCAGTAGTTTGTATTTTTTTCGACTGTAAGAACTTTATTCAAGTCCCATTTTGCAAGTTTGAAAGGACCGTTACCGACAAAGTTTTCGGGACGAGTCCATTTGGTGCCTCGTGAATCCATCGCATTGAATTTTTCGATCGTTGCTTTGTGCACAGGGAAGGTTGAGTAGTGCATGAGAAGAGCGAGGAAGTAAGGAGTGGGGGCTTTGAGTGTGACTTCAAAGGTTTGAGCGTCTTTGGCTTTGACTCCAACTTGTGAAAAATCTTTGAGAGTTCCTTTGCTGTATTCTTCAGCGTTTTTGACAGGAAAGAGCATATAAGAGTATTCCGCACCGAGCTTAGGAGAAAGAATACGTTTCCAAGAAAAAACGAAATCATCGGCGCTCATTTTATCGCCGTTACTCCACTTCGCAGTTTCACGAATTTTAAAAGTATAGATCTTTTGGTCTTTTGAAATTGTCCAAGACTCAGCAACGCCTGGTTGAGGCTCGAGCGTTTCGGGATGAGGAGCAACCAAGCCTTCAAAAAGAGCTGAGATCACATTGTGTTCAGGAACGCCTGTTACAGTTTGAGGATCAATATCTTGAAGTTCAGAACCGTTTCCTATGCGAAGGATCTTTTTACCGTTCGCAGAAGCGGAGTTGCCTGATTTTGTACAGTTTGAAAGTGAAAACAAAAGCGCAAACGCAAGTCCTAGGTTTCCGCTTAATTGAAGAGTCTTTTTGAGAAATTTTTTCATAAATAACTATTTTTCTTCCTCTTTGGGCCAAAGGTTACAATAACTTAGTAGAGAGAGCATCTCTAAAGTCCTTAATAATTTTAAAGTTTAAAAAGTCATTTTTGACAAGGGGCGATAGAGGCTGTTTACTCGTCGATTCCCATATGAGTTTTCAATTTCAAGTTCACTCAAAAGACGGACAAGCTCGTCGCGCCACGATGCACACAATTCACGGTGTGGTGCAAACTCCTGTGTTCATGCCGGTAGGCACTGCAGGAGCTTTGAAGGGGCTTTTGTCACGGGATCTTTTGGATATGGGAGCCGAGATAATTCTCGCCAATACTTATCATCTTTGGCTTCGTCCTGGGCTGAATACTTTAAAACAGGTGGGGGGAGTGCGAAAGTGGGCGAAGTGGCCTCATTCCTTGCTTTCAGATAGTGGAGGCTTCCAGGTTTTTTCGCTCGCCAAGCTTCGCGAGATCCGCGAAGAGGGTGTGGATTTCCAGAATCATTTAGATGGTTTACGCGCAACCTTGACTCCAGAGCTTTCAATTGAAACTCAGGAGGCTATTGGAGCCTCTATTATGATGATCCTCGATGTGTGTCCGGCACTTCCTGCAACTCAAGAAGAGCTACGTTTTGCATGTGATCAAACCACTCGTTGGGCGGCTCGTGCGCTCAGAGCTAAGAAAACAAACAATGCACTTTTTGGAATTGTTCAAGGCGGCCTCGATCCCTCCATGCGCTTGCGCCATTTGGAAGCTCTCGCGGAGCTTAAAGAAGACGGTCGAAGCTTTGATGGTTTAGCTCTTGGAGGTTTGAGCGTAGGTGAAAAGCCTGAGGATATGTATGCGCTTCTAAAGCAAGTGACTCATCATTTTCCTGAAGAAAAACCACGTTATTTGATGGGTGTGGGAACGCCGTGGGATTTGCTCGAGGCGGTTGAAACGGGTGTGGATATGTTTGATTGTGTGATGCCCACTCGAAATGCTCGTAACGGAAGTCTGTTTACGAGTCGTGGTGTGGTTCGAATCAAAAATGAACAATATTCTTTATCGAGTGAGCCTCTTGATCCGAATTGCGATTGTTTTACCTGCAAAAATTACGAGAAAAGTTACCTTCGCCACCTTTATCATACGAATGAAATCAACGGCGGAATTTTAGGAAGCATGCACAACGTTGCTTTCTATCTAAACCTCATGAAGAATGTGCGCGCGAGCATCGAATCCAAGACTTTTGCATCATTCAAAGAAAAGTCTTTTGCTGCTTGGGGTGATCGACACGCGAACGCCGCTACGCCGCGTTAGCTCTTTTAAAGCTCTAGCCTCTCTAGACAAATGCGGGTCAGCCACTTAATTCTTATAGAATGCAAAAATTATATTCTCGTTTGTTGGCCTTTCTTTTAACAAGCGTGCCCTCAGCGCTTCTTTTAGCTCAGGAAGCTGCTGCTCCTATTGTGGGTGCTCCTGCCGCTCCGGGCGCGAAGCCACCTGCAAGTCCTTTCATGATGCAATTACCTATGATGCTCATGATTTTTGGTCTTCTTTATTTTGTTTTGATTGCTCCACAAAAAAAGCAGCAAAAACAAGTTCAGGAATTTCAAAAGGGTCTTTCCAAAGGTGATGAAGTTGTGACAACAAGTGGAATCATTGGAAAAGTTGCAGGTTTAAATGAGCGAGTTGTGACTCTTGAAATCTCGCCTGGAACTGAAATCAAAATGCTTCGCAGCCAAGTGAATTCAAAATTAAATGATTTAAAAAATATTGAAGGTTCTGCAACATGAATTCAAATCTAAAATTTAGAACATGGGTTTGCGGCATTCTAACATTTACGTCGCTTTATTTACTGGCTCCAACTGTTTACAGTCTTTGGAATCCAGATGCTGAAAAACTTCCGTCTGGTTTTGTCGATACAGCGATGAGACTCGGTCTCGACTTAAAGGGCGGAGTTCACATGGTTTTGGGAGTGGATCTTGATAAGGTTGTGAAAAACCAACTCTCTTCTTATGGAAGAAATCTTGAGAAATCTTTAAAGACTGAAAATATTCCTTTTGAAAGTGTGAGTTCTAACGAGCAAAAAGGCGAATTAGAAATCAAAATCAAAACAGAAGAAGATCGTAAAAGATTTGTGAAATACATCACAGATAACTGGAAGGGAACTCTCGAGCTTTTAAGTCCTATCGGAGAGAGCGAATTTATTCGCATGACTTCTGTGGCAGAAGAGCAAGTTCGAGATCGTGCTCGTGACCAGAGTATTCAAACCATTCGAAATCGTATCGATGAATTTGGTGTGGCAGAGCCGATTATTTCTAAAAAAGGTGAAGATCAAATTCTTGTTCAATTTCCGGGCGCTAAAGAGCCTGAACGTTTAAAAAGCTTGATTGGTCAAACGGCACAATTGAATTTTCATATTGTCGCAGGTTGTGATGAAGCAAAGTCAGAATGTATGGCGGCTCAAAAGGCTGACTTAAGTGCAAAGATTGCGGCAGCTGAAAGCGCTGGAAAGTATACCAGAGAAACATTTAAACATTTTTCTGAATATCGTGAGCGCGTGAATGCGGATCTTAAAGGAAAAATTCCTGCTGATTCATTCATCGCTTTTGAAAAACAAAACGATCCTAATGAGGTGAATAAAACAAAATATCTTCCAATCCTTCTTTCTTCTAAAGAGATTTTCTCTGGAGAATCCATCGAAGAAGCACGCGTTTCTATGGGATCAGATGGCGGATCGAAGGGATTTGGAATGGAGCGACCTGAAGTCGTTTTTAGAATCAATCCGTCGGCTGCCAAGAACTTTGAGCAATTTACGGGACGTTTTGTAGGTCACTACATGGCTATTGTTCTTGATGGAGTAGTGAAGAGTTACCCTGTCCTTCAATCAGCAATTGGAGATTCTGGTCGTATTACCTTGGGGTCTGCTGCATCGTCTGATGAGGCGATGCACGAGGGACAAGATCTTGCGATCGTCTTAAGAGCGGGCGCTTTGCCAGCTTCTATCGAAGTGCAAGAAGAGCGCGTGATTGGTCCAAGTATCGGTCGTGATGCAATCGAAGCAGGTAAGGCTTCTCTTATTATGAGTTTTGGAGTCGTCCTACTTTGGATGATATTCTACTACGGTGTCTCGGGATTTCTCGCCGCAATCGTTACCTTGGTGAACGTGGCTTTAGTATTTGCCTTTTTAGGATCACTCCATGCAACGTTGACGTTGCCAGGTATTGCGGGAATCGTTTTAACATTCGCCATGGCCGTAGATGCTTTGGTGATCATCTTTGAGCGTATGCGCGAAGAAATGCGAACAGGAAAGAGTGTGAATCAAGTGATCGAACTTGGTTTTGATCGTGCTTTTTCTGCAATCTTTGATTCAAACATGACAACAATTATTGGTGCGTTCGTTCTTTTGAACTTTGGTACAGGAAGTATTCGCGGTTTCGCCTTGACTCTCATTGTGGGAATTATTGCAAACGTTTTTATGGCGACTTATTATGCGAAAACTCTTTTCTTAGTGTTTATGAGAAATAAGAGCAAGTTAAGTATCGGTCTTAGCCAAAAAGAATTAACCGAATTGAAAGCAGGAGCCTAAATCATGGAATTATTTGACCCGAAAAAACTGAATTTTCAATTTGTTAAATCTTTTAAGTATTTTGTGACAGCATCTATTGTTGTCTCGATCGTTTGTCTTTTTTCGATGTTTATTCGTCCAGGCTTTAAGTACGGAATTGATTTTCGTGGAGGAACAGAAGCCGTTGTTGGCTTTAAGGACGCACAAGTTAATACCTTACAAATTCGTGACGTGTTGAATGACAAGGTGCCTGGTTTATCAATTGTTGAGATTGAAAACAAACAAGCGCAGGCTGAATATAAAAAAGAATTCTTAATCATTGGCATTTCAGAAAATAAAGAAAGCGTTGCAAAGGCTTTTGAGGAAGGTCTTTCTAAATTCGGAAAGAAAAATTCTGATTGGACTATTTCTAAACTCGACACAGTTGGTCCTAAAGTCGGAGGCGAGTTAAGGCATGCAGCTTTGTGGTCTTTGATTTACACGGCACTTTTAATCACGCTTTATATTTATTTGCGTTTCGATGCTCGTTTTGCACCAGGTGCAATGATTGCCGTTCTTCACGACCTGCTTTTGACATGTGGATTTTTGGTTTTCACTAGAACTGAAATTTCAACAGAAGTTGTCGCAGCATTGCTCACTCTTGCGGGCTATTCGATCAACGACACGGTGGTGGTCTTCGACCGTATTCGTGAAGTTGAGCATTCAATGGTGGGCCGCACGAAAGCAGCCTTGATCGACTATGCGGTTAACTCAACTCTTTCTCGAACAATGATTACAGCGGCGATCTCTCTTTTGAGTTTGGCAATTTTGTACTTCGTAGGTGGAGTGACTCTTCGTGATTTCTCGATGACTCTTTTTGTAGGAATTTTGGTAGGGACTTATAGCTCGATCTTCGTCGCAGCTCCTTTATATCTTTGGGGTGATAAACTCTGGGGAACTGCTGCCTCAACAGGATCTTCTCCAAAAGTTGACACTAAAAAAGCTCGTACAAACAAAATGAAAACTGCAAAAGCCTAAGGGCCTTTGCAGTCATAAATAGTTTAGAGATGCGCACATGAGTGAACAAGAGCATTGGAAGCTTCGAGAGGGGCTTCAAAATGCAGAGCTTTCTCAAATTTATGAAAATGAATTTGGACCCTTGCTTGGAAAATTGCTTTCGGCTCGTGGAATGCAAAACTTGGAGCAGGTTAAAAACTTTTTAAATCCAAAGCTTTCTGTTTTGCCTTCGCCTTTTAGTCTCAAAAACTTGGAAGCCTCTGCTGAGTTGCTCTCTGATTATATTTCTCAAGATAAAAAAATCCTCATCTATGGAGATTATGACGTCGATGGGATGTCGGGCCTCACTCTTGCGAGTGATTTTTTGAGCAAAATTTCTTTTCATAACTATCGTTGTTATCAGCCGCATCGTTTTGATGAAGGTTATGGAGTGCATGTCTCTGCCCTCGAAAGAATTTACAAAGATTTTCCTTTTGATTTAGTCTTAACCGTTGATTCAGGGATTACAGCTGTTGAGCCTGCTGAATGGCTTAAGAATCACAACATTCCTTTTATCATTACAGATCACCATCTGCCCGGACCTAAGCTTCCCGACACTCCTTATATCGTGAATCCTAACCAAGGAGATTGTTCTTCTGAGTTAGGGATGTTGTGCGGAACGGCTGTGATGTTTTTTTTATGGGCGGGAGTGAAAGCTAAACTCAAAAAAGAAATTAAACTCGATGAGTTTTTAGATCTTGTAGCTCTTGCGACAATCGCCGATCAAATGGAATTAACGGCTGTGAATCGTGCTCTTGTGCGCGAAGGATTAAAGCGTTGGCCGCAAAAGGGACGTCCAGGTTTGCGACTTCTAACAGCATCCATCACAAAAGATTTGGATGCACGTGATATCGCATTTTCGGTTGCTCCTAGATTAAATGCTGCTAGCCGAATGGGGCAGGTGGAAAAAGCTCTCAAATTATTGCAGGCACCTTCCTTGGAAGAGGCACATTTGGCTTTGACAGAAGTTGAAGCTTTGAACTCTGAGCGTGTGGCCTCGCAGGCTCTTGTGTTGAAAGAAGC
>JBAXJW010000090.1:0-6292 GCA_037137635.1 bacterium
GTGTTGTCATGGGGATTCTTCTTTTTTTCTGGGGCATGAGACTTCCCAAGATTTACACCTCTGCCATTGTTAGAAAAAAACGCGTCTCTGAATTCACGGCACAAATGATTGATGCCCTGACTCTCATGGCCAATGGATTGCGTTCTGGATTAAACGTTCCTCAAACCTTGCAAATTGTAGTGGATGAAATGCCCGCACCAGTAAGCCAAGAGTTCGGTCTTGTTTTGGATCAAAATCGGATCGGTGTTCCCCTTGAAGTGGGTTTTGAAAATTTAGCAAAACGAATCAAGACAGAAGAGATTTATATCTTTGCAACAAGTGTGAACATTTTGAGAGAAACCGGCGGTAACATGGCTGAAACCTTCGATACCATCGTGAAAACAATTCGTGAGCGTTCAAAGCTTCAAAACAAAATTAATGCTTTGACTGCTCAAGGTCGCACAGCAGGCATCATTGTAGGCTGCGTTCCCTTTGGCGTTGCAGGAATGATGTATGCAATTGACCCCGACCTGGTCAGACCCCTTTTCACAACACTTCCAGGATTTGTCATTATTATGATCGCCCTCACACTTGTAGGCGCTGGACTCTTTATCATAAACAAAATGGTTCAGATCGAAGTCTAATTTTATTGGTGACCCATCATTCTCTGCTGATCATAGTAAGCAGGAGTTATGGGAGCTTGAGGCATCATCATTGAGCCATTCAAACAATTTGCATCGTTATAGCTTCCAGGAACTTGCCCAACAAAACCAGGAGGCATTCCGCCCTGTCTCATCATTTGCATTTGAGCCATTTGCATTTGCGCTTGTTGCGCATCCATCATTTGAGGCATTCCTTGAAATTGTGGCTGCTGTTGAAACATAGGCTGACCCGCAAATTGTGCTTTTGCAGAACGAGAGAAAACTAAAACTGAGAAAACAACAAAAGAGAATAATGTTTTTTTCATATGCTTAGATTGTTCCTTCTGCATTAAGGCTCACACCTGTTGGCTGAATCACTTCAAGAACTCGTTGGAAAGTGCTGTAAATTCTTTGAGTCACAGTCAAATCAGTCTGAGAAGCAATGGTCCGACCGCTTGAATTTAAAACTTCTTTAATTTGGCCGTTTGGATAATAAGTCATCTTAATAAGAGCGACTTTTCCGTCGTAATTTTTCTCTTTGACTTCAACAGGCAATCCATCAGCGTTGTATTTAAAATAAAGACTTCGCTCGCTTGCAGCTCCCTTGATAGGAGTTTCTTTCACAATCGTAATGCGACCTTGAACATCATAAGTGAAGTCCATTTTTAACTTTTCTGAATGGTCTTTTGCAGAAGCAAGGTTTTGTCTTGTATCGTAAGTGTACTCAATTTTGCTTCCATCTTTTTCAAGACTTGTAATTTTCTTATTTGAGGAATCATAAGCTAAATTAATTGCCGATCCATTGGGAAGTGTTTTCTTTTTAAGTGTGCCATCCGCATAGTACTCAAAACTCGTTGCAGATTTTTTCCCAGTTGGCTGAGTCCAAGCCAAATTCTTTGTGGGATTGCTCACTTCAGAAACTGTCCACTGTGTGATTGTAATGGGAGTTCCACAACATTCTGTTAAAAGAGTTTCAGTTGCTTGGTCATTATAAGAAGAGATTGTTCGATAAGCATAGCGAGAAAGATCCTTACGCTTACGAAACTCATACCAATAACGAGCCACTTCTTCTTTGCCAGTGCTATCTTTACGAGAAACAATTGTCCCAAAACGATTTTCTGGATCGAGAGTATCTGTAAAATAATCATACTTAATAGAAGATCCGTCGATGTCTTTGAAAGCAGTAATCCAATCGCGAACTTTATTGTATTCCATTGTCTTACTTGTTCCGTTCAAATACGAAACTTTTGTCATGTTATGTTGATCATCATAACTATAAACATAGCGAGCTCCGTCCATAGTCACAGCAGTCACCATGTCGCCTTCTTTGTTGTATTCGTAACTTGCTTTTTTATCGCCAGACTTGAGCGTCTTCACGCGTACAAATCCCTTCACATCCTCAACACTCACAGCAACTTGGTTGTTGAAGTTATCGCGAATCTTTGAGAAAGCTCCTTTTTCATAAGAAAGCTCAATGTAGTTTTTGTTGCCGTCTTGAATCTTGGTGAGCTGTCCAGAAGCATTAAATGTATAAGATTTTCCAAGATTACTTTGGAGCTGATAAAAAGTAACCTTGTCTTTAGTGACTTTCTTTAGACTTTGATTTCCAAACTGAGCACTTTGCCAAGTGTTTTCATTTTGAGGGCTAAAACGTAATACGTTTCCGCCGCCACCTTCAAAATAAACGACGTCCTTATTCTCAAATTTCAAATAAGAATCAAGCTCGCTCGACCAACCCACTCCAAACTTTCCCGCAATAAAACTCGAACGACTATTATACGTTCTTGTCACCTCTATAGGTAAACCAGGACTAAATATCGCAAAATCCGTATAGGTAATGTAAAAATTACCATTGTTCACATTGACCCCAGCATGAACTTTTTGAAAAGATCCTGCCAAGAAAGTTAAAAGAATCGCTTTAAAAGCAGCGTGCTTCGCCATCTTACGCTCCATGTATCGAGTTTAACGAGAAAGCAGTCTTTGAAAGTGTCAAAAAAAAATTAAGTCTCTCTTAACAATTGATCAAACTTTAGACAGTTTAAAAGGCTCTGCATTGAATAAAGAGCCTTATGAGAGTCAAAATCACGGCATATTTCATGCAACCCATTAAGAGAATGCGAACTTTATCAAGACTTCCATCGAGCCTTCTTTTAGTTTTATTCACTTTGGGCTTTCTTGCATCTAATACAAGCCATGCTCAATATCCTTACTCCAATCCTTATGGAGCCCCAGCTTTTAGCGGACCTAGCTTTGGTGGGCCTTCTTTTGGTGGACCCGCTCCATTCATTGGAGAAAACTCTTCAAACGAAGCCGCTCTTATCAACTGTCGTTGCGCATCCCTTGTCCTTGCAGGAAAAGAAGACGAAGACATGACTTGTGCAAACTTTAAGAATTTTTATCAAAAACAAATTATGAGTGCAGGATCAACAGGGGTCATCAACGTCCCTGCTCAAACTCCTACACACTAAGAATTTTAAAATTACTTACCGCGCAGACTCAGGTCGACTTGTTTCTTTAGAAAGACCAAAACGACCACCCACCCATTTAAAAGGCGCCGTAACCGTTGCCCATCCTGTTTGAAAATTCTCTGAATTCACAGCAGTGTGATAGTAATTCTCGAGACTGATTCCGCTCCATCGCAATTGCCCTATAAGGGTCAAAACAAGCAAAAAGAACAAAAGTTTAGCTATAAATTTAGTAGCCCCCATAGCGGTCAGTATAATGATAACTTTTAAGATTCTGCAAGGGAACGCAATAGAATTTGCCCTCTAGCCGCTCTGCCTGATAATGTTTGCGGCATGAATCCTACACTCTACGTTGAAGATATTTTCAAAGGAAAAGTCCCCTCTGGAGAGGAAGTCACTCTCAATGGTTGGGTTTACAATTCTCGATCAAGCGGCAAGGTGAAATTTCTTATGCTGCGCGACGGAACGGGAACCATTCAATGCGTCTTTTTCAAAGGTGGCTGCGAAGAGGAAAGCTTTCTCAACTTCGACAAACTCACTCAAGAAACTTCCGTCACCGTCAAAGGAAAAATTGCTCCTGCCCCCAAGGCTCCCGGCGGATTTGAAATCAGTGGATTAAGTTTCTCAATCGTAAGCGAAGCGAAAGATTATCCAATTTCTCCCAAAGAGCACGGACCAGCCTTCTTGCAAGACCACCGCCATTTATGGATCCGCTCCAAGCGCCAACATGCAATTTTACGAATCCGCTCCGAGATCATTCACTCCGCTCGAAAATTTTTTGATGATCGAGGCTTTGTTTGTTTTGATGCACCTATCTTCACTCCTAACGCCTGCGAAGGAACGACCAACCTTTTTGAAGTGAACTATTTTGATGACGCTAAAGCATACCTTACTCAAAGCGGACAACTCTACGGAGAAGCCGGCGCAAAAGCTTTTGGGAAAGTTTATGTTTTTGGCCCCACCTTCAGAGCTGAAAAATCTAAAACCCGTCGGCATCTTACGGAATTTTGGATGCTCGAGCCTGAAGTGGCTTTTATGGATCTCGAAGGAGACATGAAACTTGCAGAAGACATGATTGGCTACATTGTTGAAAGTGTCCTCAAAAACAGACGCACTGAACTTCAAGATTTAGAAAGAGATCCTGCGATCCTTGAAAAAATCATCCCGCCCTTTCCTCGAATTCACTATAAAGAAGCTGCCGAAATTCTTGAAAAAGAAAGCAAAGATAACTTCAAAAAAGGAATGGATTTTGGAGGAGGAGATGAAACCATTCTCGCTTCAAAATTTGATAAACCTGTTTTTGTTCACGGTTTCCCGACTGCAATCAAAGCCTTTTACATGAAAGAAGATCCCCGTGATCCACAATACACATGCTCTATGGACCTCCTCGCGCCTGAAGGCTACGGAGAAATCATTGGAGGCGGACAGCGTGAAGAAAGCATAGAAGTTCTTCTCAAAAAAATTAACGAGCATGGCCTCGATCCTAAAGTCTTCGACTGGTACCTCGATCTTCGTCGCTATGGCTCAAGCCCCAGTGCTGGTTTTGGACTTGGTATAGAACGTCTAACCGCTTGGATTTGCGGAGTTGAACACGTCCGAGAATGTATCCCGTTTCCTCGAATGCTTTACAGACTAAGTCCTTAAGAAAAGGTTTTTTTAATATGCGATATTTTTTTTATTCTCTCACCTTCTTTAGCTTTCTATCTTTTGCAGAAGTTATTTTTCCAAGCTTTCCAAAAAGCGAAGAAGAAATTGAAACCCTCAGCAAAGAAGCTCACAATCTTCTCGAAAAAAGTTACGACGAGGTCGCTCTCACTCCTCAAAAAGAACTGAGCTTTGAAAAAACTTTTAAAAAACTCGACATTGCTGATTCAGAATTTGCTGCTATGACTTCAATAATCAGTATCCTTTCTTCTCTAAGCCCTGATGCGAAACTCAGAAAAAAAGCCTCCGATGCGAATGCAACACTTAATGCCTACGCTTCAAACTTGAATCTCCGAGTTGATGTGTTTCAAGTTTTGAAAACTTTTAGTGAGAAACCTGAATTCCAAAAACTCAATTCAAACGATCAGCGTGTAGCAAGTCTTTACCTCAGAAACTTCCGCAAATCGGGAGCTGAAAGAACTCAAGCAGAACGCCAAGAAATCGAAAAGCTTCAAAACCAAATATCCACCCTCACCGCTGATTTTACCCAAGCCCTGAGTGAGGCTGGAGGCAAAAGCACCTCTTTTTCTTTCGAAGAAGTCTCCAAGCTTCCTCCTTTTGTTTTAAAAATGATGGAGAAATTTAAAAAAGAAAAAGATTTTCAAATCCCTAACGGCAATCAAAATCTTCAAATCGCAATTGAAAATAATTCAGACGATGAGGCTCTTCGAGAAAAAGTTTGGCAAATTCGTCAAAGCTTTGCAAAAAATGAAACCCTTTCTCTCGCTACAAAAGTCATCAACACTCGCAAAGCTCTTGCAAAGGCTCTGGGATACAAAACCTTTGCTGATTTTCAAGTTGATGGAAGAATGGCTCAGACGACAGAAAACATTTACAAACTCTACAACGAACTTCTCCCCAGACTTGATCAATTAAAAACAATTCAAAAAGAAAAGCTCCTCACCTTAAAAGATAGTCTTTCAAATAAGAATCCCAATGAATCCAAACTCAGCCCCTGGGACATTTCCTATCTTGAGCAAAAAATAAAAGAACGAGACTTCAATATTGATCCTGAATCTCTCCGAGCTTACTTTCCCCTCAAAAAAGTAATAGACGGAACCTTTTCCGTTTACGGAAAAATCTTTGGAGTCACTTTTGAAAAATTCAACGGCTCCTTTGATAAGTGGATGGATTCTGTGGATCTCTACAAAGTAATCGATCATCAAAGCGGCGAAACGCTCGGCCTTGTCTACCTTGATCTGATTGCACGCCCTGAACTTGGTAAAAGAAACGGAGCTTGGATGGGCGGAATCATCCCTAGCCAAAGCATTGGAGCAAAAGTTACAAGACCCACAGTTCATGTTGTGACGAACTTCAGGCCGCCACTCAAAGACGCAAGCGATACATTTTTGAGCTTTGAAGAAATGACCACCTTTTTTCATGAGTTTGGTCATGCTGTTCACAATATTTTCTCTGACGTTCCTCACTATTCTCTTTCTCAAGATTCGGTCGCTTGGGATTTTATCGAAACTCCCTCTCAAATGATGGAAGAATTTTTAGAGG
>JBAXJW010000091.1:0-6228 GCA_037137635.1 bacterium
TCGTTTTTAAATTTTCATCCATCTGAACAATTTGTTCTGTCTTTCGAAGTTTTTCACGAGCCTTGATTTCGTTTTCAAATTCTTTTTCGCTGATATTGCGAACTCTCAGGGATTGGGCGAGTTCATGAAAGGGGTCGTTCTTTAAAATTTGAGCATTAAACAAATTAAAGCCGCTCATTAAGAGAACCCAAATTCCTAATAAGTGGAGGGCTATAGAGGCCCAGGTGAAGCGATTGAACATCCCAATATAATTATTCGGCATTTTCTTAGTGCTGATAAAGCTGGGAGTCCTTTAAAAGGGCATTAAGTTTAGGTTAAAGAGCGTTAATTCTTCGAAATTAGGAGTTAAGGCGTGCTATGATCCCACCTTCCCCGATGAATAAAAATTTAGTTTTGAGATACCTTCGTGAAATATTGAATTATCAAGATGAAGACTTCGTGAAGATGCTCACTTTGATGGATGTGAAAGTAACTTTCGAGGAGCTTTCCTCGTGGCTCAAGGCTGAAGGAGAAGGGGGGTATGTTGAGTTAAGCGATAAGATGCTCGCGTTTTTTTTAGAGTCCTTGATTCTTTTAAAGCGTGGAAAAGGCGATGATACTGAGGCGCGACCCTTAGAATTGCCTGTCACAAATAATCTAGTGCTTAAAAAATTACGAATCGCTTTTGAGTTGAAAGAAGATGACATCGTGAATGTGATGGCAAAATCTGCTCAGAGTGCTTCTCCTAAAGAGTGGAGTCCTTATTTTAGAAGTAAAAAGCATAAGCATTTTCGCAAATGCCCAGATGCTTTTTTAGAAGCGTTTTTAAAGGGGTTAGTTCCATGAGTTCTTTTTACGATTTCAAATTATTATCTTCTCTTCTTGCGACTTTAAAAGAGAAAGAATTTAAAACACCCACAGAAATACAAACAAAAGCGATTCCTGCTCTATTAGACGGACGCTCTCTTGTGGGGATTGCGGAAACAGGAAGCGGAAAAACGCTTTCTTATGCGCTTCCTCTTTTACATCATGTCAAAAATTACGAGACTGAAGAAGCTGCGATTTCAGTTAGTGGGCAGCCTCGAGCTGTCGTTGTTGTTCCTACACGGGAATTAGGTGAGCAGGTTGCTAAAGTTTTTAAAATATTTACTCATCAGACGAGACTCAGAGTACGAACTTTACTCGGGGGAACGACATTAGATGTTGCCAAAAGAAATGTGTCAGGCCCTTTAGAGATCTTGGTGGCCACTCCGGGACGTCTTGTTCAGTTGATGGATCGCTCTCTTGTGAAGTTAGGCGATACGCGAATTCTGGTTTTTGATGAAGCTGATCAAATGCTGGATCAAGGTTTTATCAATGATGCTCATCGAATTGTAAAAGAAACGAGGCCTGATCGACAAATGATTTTGTTTTCGGCCACGATTTCTTCTTCTGTTGAAAAATTAATTCAAAGTCTTTTTTCCGATGCAGAAGTGATTCGTAGCCGAGGAAGCCGTAAGACAGTCCCCACTCTCACAACCGAAAACAAAGCGATTAAAGATGGAAAGCGATTTCCTATTCTTGAAAAAATTCTTGCTCAAGAGGTCGAGGGTGGAACGATTATTTTTACGAATACACGCGAACAATGTGACAAGTTGGCAGAGGAGTTGAGCGAGTCTGGAATCAGTTGCACAATTTATCGCGGAGAGATGGATAAGATTGAGCGACGTTCAAACTTAAGAGCATTTCGTGAGGGAAGAGTGTCATTACTTATCTCTACGGATTTGGCTTCAAGGGGATTGGATGTCGAGCATGTGGGTCGTGTAATTAACTATCATTTGCCTCAGCAAATTGAAAATTACATCCATCGAGTGGGTCGTACGGCACGTGCGGGTCGCAAGGGTCTTGTTATAAATTTTGTAACCGAACGCGATCGACCCTTAATGGATGAAGTCAAAAAACTTTAACATCTAAGAAATAATTTTTGCAGAATCGTAGAGCTTTCTTAACGTGAGTGCGTTGTGATACGCGTCTTTTAAATCAACCAGCAACTTTTCTTTTTTTAAAACGGCATTTGAGAAGTTTTCAATCTCTGTATGATAGGGATCTCTTGGCTCGTGGACATCGATTTTAATTATTCCACTTGGAAGATGGATGGAAAAACTTTCATCCATCAAAGGTTTAAAAGGTTTGGGGATTTTTAATTCACCCTTGGTGCCTATGATCGTCATAAATTCGTAGCGAGTTTTGTGATAGCTGCAAGTAAAGGTGGCTTTTCCTTTTTTAAACTTAAGAGTACCTGTGAAATCTATATCGACTCTTTTTGGGGAAAGACGCATTTTTCCAGAGACTGATTGAGGTTCTTCACTCATTAGATAACGAATCAGATTAACTTCATAGCAGCCGAGGTCCCACAAGCAGCCTCCACCGTTTGCGTTGTCGGTTCGAATGTTAGGGCCTTCACTCAATGAAATATTGAAAAAAGAATCGATTGTTTTTATTTTTCCAATGACCCCACTTTCAATAATTTCTTTAATTTTTTGCGTGTGCTTGTGGTGTCGATACATGAAGCCTTCACCGACAACAACTTTGTTCTTTTTAGCAAGAGCTATGATTTTACGAACATCTTTTGGGTCAGTTGCAAAAGGTTTTTCGCAAAGAACATGTTTGCCATTTTGAATGGCTTTGAGAGTCCATTCTGTATGCATGTGATTGGGAAGGGCATTGTAGATGATGTCTACCTTGGGGTCTGTTAAAAGCTCTTCGTAACTTCCGTGAGCATTTTGAAGTTTCCATTCCTTTTGATAAGTTTTTGCTTTTGAAAGATCTCGGCTGCCAACTGCGTAAGCGAGGTTATTGTCTTTTAGCCACGGGATAATTTTAGAGTTAATCCGAGCAGTGCTTAAGAAGCCCCAATTTAAAGTTTTCATTTTTTAACTCCCAATTTTTAATTTCCACTTGCTTTAGGGTCGAAGGCTCTTCGCAATCCGTTCCCAAGAAGAGTCAAAAACACAAGTGTGATGAAGAGAAAGAGCGAAGGGTAAACAGCAAGCCACCATGCGATGGTGATATTTTGTTTGGCTTGTGAAAGAAGTTCTCCCCAGCTTGGAGTGGGGGCTTGTAATCCAAAGCCTAGGTAATCCAAAGCAGAAAGGCCTGCGATGTTTCCTGCAATCATGAATGGCGAAAAGGTGATGATGGGGGTCATCGCATTAGGGAGAATGTGAACAAAAATGATTCTTAGGTCAGAGACTCCTTGAGCTTGTGCAAATTCCACAAAGGGAAGGTTGCGCAGTCTTAGGAATTCTCCTCGAACATATCGAGAAAGGCGCATCCACCCAAAGATTGTTGAGATAAAAACAAGAAGCAAAAGATTGGGCTGAAACACAGAAACCAAAATCAACAAAATCATAAAAGTGGGAACAGTTTCTAAGATTTCAATAATCCTTTGTCCTATTAGATCGAATTTGCCTCCGTAATAACCCATGACGCCACCAAAAAATATAGCGAGAATGCTACAGATCACCCACACAAGAAGCGCATAGACCATTGAATAGCGAAATCCATAGAGTAATCGAGAAAGAACATCTCGTCCGCGATCGTCTGTTCCAAAAATATTTTGAGCGGTGGGCTCAGATGGGTATCGAGCAATAGAATTATTTGTTTCAAAGGGATTCCACTGAATAAGGGGCCAAATCACGGAATCTGCTTTCGCCGCGATTTTTTTGTAATCGAGGTAGATTTCATCTTCAGCAAAGTTGAATTCACTGGGTTGGTAATTTTTAAAAATGGGGAAGAAGCTTTTGTTTTGGTACTTTATGTAAAGAGGTTTGTCGTTTGACCAGAGCTCTGCAGTAAAACTCACAAGGCAAAAAATAAATAAAATAACAAAACAAAAAAGAGAAAGCTTTTCTCTTTTGAATGAATCCCAGCGTCGAGTCGTTAATTCTAGTTTTTGGCTCATACTTATTTGTAATCAATTCTTGGGTCGACCCACACGTAGATGAGGTCGCTTAAAAAGTTTCCAAACAAAATGATCATGGCGTCGATAAAAGTTATCGCCATAATCACGTTATAGTCTCTTTGTTTGAGAGCGTTGAAGCTTAAAAGTCCAATTCCATCGAGTTGAAAAATTTGTTCAATCAAGATGCTTCCTGCAAAAAAAATTCCCAAAATTCCACCTAAACCCGTAGCGATAGGAATAAAAGCGTTGCGAAGCGCATGCTTGTAGTAAACGGGCTCATCAGGCAATCCTTTTGCTTTTGCTGTTCTGATATAATCCTTTTTAGTTTCTTCCAGCATGGAGTTGCGCATGAGAAGAGTAAGCGTTGTGAAGCTTCCAATCATGTAGCAAAGACCGGGCAAAATAAAATGATAGGCTCGGTCAAGAATTTTTGAGATAAAAGATAGGTCATCATAATTGTCTGAGGTGACTCCGCCCAAGGGAAACCAGTCAAGGTACGTGCCGCCTGCAAAGAAAACAACAAGAAGTATAGCGAGCATAAATTCAGGTACGGAATAAAGGATTCCTAAAAAAACATTGGCCGCTTTATCGAAAAAGGTATTTTCTCGAAGAGCCATCTTAATCCCAAGCGGAATACAAATAAGATAGGTCAAGAAAAACGAGACAAAACCAAATTCGATCGAGATAGGAAGTTTCCTGAGGATAACATCTAAAACAGGTTCTTCAAAAGTAAAAGAATTTCCAAAATCCAAAGTGCAAAGACGCTTGATCCAAATGAAGTAGCGAATGTGCAAGGGCTTATCGAGCCCGTATTGTTTTTTGAGAGAATCGAGAATCTCTTGATTGACGAAGCCTCCGCCGGCTTTTGCCTCGCCGTTTCCGGCAAAACGCATTTGTTGAATTTTTTGTTCAACAGGGCTTCCCGGAGCAAGGTTGATCAATACAAAAGAAACGAGAGTGATTCCAAAAAGTGTGGGGATCAAAATCAGAAGACGACGAAGAATATATTCGCGCATCTTTATTCAGCTACCTTCCAGTAAGAAGATCCAACAGAATATTTGAATGTATCTTTTGGTTTCAAGATTCTTGAGTTGTGTGCGTAAAGGTCAAAGTGTCGAGAGAACATAAAAATATAAGGCGCATCATCTGCGATGAGTCTAAAGATTTTGTGACTAATTTCAATGCGTTTTTTTCGATCGAGAGTTCCGCGAGCCGTATCAATCAGAGCGTCAACTTCTTTGTTCATGTATCCAACGTGATTTGATCCGCCTTTTTGTGCGCTTTCGCTATGCCAGATTTGCTTGAAGTCCTTTTCGACTCCACCGCCACCCCACGCCATGGCGACCGCATCGAAATTACTTTCATCGAGGTTTTTTAAGAAAGAGTTCCATTCAAGAAGTTGAATGTTTACGTCAACCCCAATTTTTTTCGCATCTTCTTTGTAGATTGTAAGCCAGCGTTGCCAAGCCTCAGACGCAATAAGAATGGTGAAGCTTAGTTTGACTTTTTTTCCACCGACCATTTTGTCGAGGATGCCGTCTTTGTCGCTATCCTTCCAGCCTTCTTCTTTGAGAAGAGCTTTTGCTTTTTCAGGATCAAAAGGAGTGGGAGCTACGCTTTTGTCGTTGTAGTCCGAAGTTGTGCTTTCAGGGCCATTCGCAGAATCGTACATCCCATAGAAAAACTTTTCGAGCATCATGGGTTTGTTCATGAGAAGGGCTAATGCTTTACGAAGTTTTTTACTTTGGAAAAGTGGCCGTCTGAGGTTCCATCCTACATAATTGTATCCCTTTGGAGCATCATTATCGGCTTTGACTTTGATCAACTCTTTGCCCCACTTGTCTCCTGTCATTTTGACTTCAAAAACTTCAGGGCGAACATTGTCAAGCATATCGAATTTGCCTTTTTTGAAAGATTCAAGTTCTACGGTTGGATCGTCGACAAAGTAGAGAACGACTTTTTCGAAATTATTTTCTTTTCTGGGGTTTCCTGCCTTAAAAGCCCAGTAGTCTTGATTTTTTGTAAGGACAATTCTTTTGCCTCTTTCAAATTTTTCTAACTTATAGGGGCCACTTCCGATAATACTAAGGTTTAGTTTCTTTCCTTCTTTTGCATTTTTGTAAATTCTAGAAGGAAGAGGAGCAAGGGTTGCAACTGTTTCAAAGTTTAAAAAGTATTTTTGCTTGGCAATAAATTTAACGGTGAGAGGATCAACAACAACGCACTTATCAATCAAGCTAAAATAAGGACGTGATTGGATGGCATTGTATTCGTTATCAAAAATTGCATCGAAAGCAGTTTTAACA
>JBAXJW010000092.1:0-6185 GCA_037137635.1 bacterium
CGAGAGCTTTGATAAGACCGTTCTTGTTTACGCTTGTAGAAGAAACCACTTTGATCTTAGCTTGATACTCTCTTACTTTTTGATCAAAGCCTTCCATCTCAGCTTGAATAGATTGAAGCTGAACTTTCTTTTGATTTTCAGCATCGATAGACTCTTTGAGTTGATCGATTTGTACTTGAACCTTTCGATTTTCTTTTTTGGTGTAATTTTCGAAATAAGTGAAGCCTGCGTAAAAAATACCAGCGGTAATTAGAAATTTTAGATAAAGTTTTGAATCTTCACTCCCGCCAGAGTCAAAAGATAAGTTAAGCTTTGAGCCTGAAGCTGTCGGTTCAGAAGGAGGCGTGAACTTTCCTTTTTTTCCGCTTGGAAGTTGGTCGAGTAGGTTAATTCCAGCCATTTCTTTTCCTTTCTTATCCTTTGCGGCTTGTGAGGCCGGAAGCCGTGAGAAGTCTTGGTGCCCAAGTTGCTAAAAAATTTGCATCAATGGATTTGTTTTTAGAAAAAAAGAGATTTTTCCAATCTATGTTGATGATTTTTGGGCCTATGCGGTCAGATGTGAGGGTTTCCATAAGTCCAGGAGTTTGAGTTCCTCCCCCAAAGAAACACCATTTTTGAATGAGTTCTTTTGAGGATTGAGAAACGTAAATATCTTCTGATTGTTGTAATTCAGCCTTCCAACGATTCAGACTTTCTTTAAGAGCTTCTTTTGCTTCGTGGGGAATGGCATTTCCATCGCTTACTTTCAAGACCTCTGCGTCTGTGTGGTTTAATCCCAGACGACGAGCCATGGAGTCTGTAAAGTAAAAGCCGCCAAGGGCGAATTCTCTAAAAAATTCAACTTTTCCATTTTTCCAAACGCTCACACGAGTTCCGAGTGCTCCAATATCAACAAGGCCAACGGATTCATCTTTTGGAAATTTTAAAAGACTGTGAGCCGCGTCTGCCGTTGTGAGGAAGTCGAGGTCCATGACTTTAACCTTTGTATCCGCTTCGCTCAGTATTGTTTGAAGATTGGAAGCTTCTTCTTTTTGAGCTCCGATTAAGAGTATATCCCAGGCTTTTGTTCCTGGAGGAGCTAAAGGAAGGTTATCGCCTATTCCAAGTAGCTGATAAGAAATAAGGACATTGGATATATCAGTGGGAAAAACTTGTTCAGCTTCCCATCTCACTTGTTGAGGAATTTCTTTTTCAGGAACTTTAGGCATCAAAACTCTTTTAGTAAGAACTCCTGATCCTCTAAAAGAAGTTGCCACAGCAGGTTTTTTCTTTTTGAGCGATTCAAGGCCACTTTTGAGTTGAGAAACAACTAAGTCTTTTTGATTGTATTCACGCTCTGTGATGGCGCCATCGGGAAGAGGAAGACAAGCGAGGTTGCTCACTTCAAATCCCTTTGAAGAGAATGAGCCTTCAATAATTTTGATAGCGCTTGCTCCGATATCAACTCCAAGCAGACGCGAACTAAAAAACATGAGTGATTTCCAAGCCTCCCCTTATGCTTAGTGTAGAACCCCTTTAGGAAATATCCTAGAAGTCTATGAATGATTTCTAGGGGTTAGAGCTCAAGTTTTGCAGAAATTTTGACGAACAGATGAAGATGAAAGCTTTCCGATTCATTCTCATGGGATTTTGGATGACAACTTTTTGTTTAGCAGAAGATGTAAAACGAGGATCAAGTATTGGTGCTGATAACCAAGAAGCTATAAAGAAGACTCAAGAACTTTTAAAGGATCCCGCAAATCTTAAAAAAAGTGTAGAGGCCAGTAAGTTGTTTGAATTGATGGGGAATGAAGCAGGTTCTAAACAAGATTTAAGTAACACAACGGCTTCTATATTTGGAGATCTAGCTGCGAAAACGGGCGGCGATCCTGAAAAATTAAGAAAATTACTTGAAGAAGCTAAAAGTAATCCCGAAGCTTTTGCAAATCAGTTAAGTGCTGAACAAAAAGCAGCTATCTCTGGACTCGCTAAAAAAATTGAAGAGAACAACGGTAAAAAAATACAACTTCCTCAGTCTCAAAAATAGATTCAAAATAAAACTAAGGCATTTGAAGAAAATCAAGTCTGAGTCTTTGCAAAGTCCAGACAATCACCGCACCTAAAGCTAAAAAAGGACCAAAGGGAATAGCGGTTTTGAGGTTTCCCTTTTCTTTGAGAATGACGAATAATCCAGCGCTTAAGCCAAAAAGTGAAGCAGATAAAATAAGAAGAGGCATTCCCGTAAAGCCAAGCCACGTTCCCAGCCAACCCATCATTTTGACATCGC
Source organism: bacterium (assembly GCA_037137635.1). Lineage (GTDB taxonomy): Bacteria > Bdellovibrionota > UBA2428 > UBA2428 > UBA2428 > CANIGN01. Next base: position 2,267 of record JBAXJW010000092.1, read on the forward strand.
CAAAGCCAAGTCCTTCGACCTTTTTAATTTTTTCATAACTGTATCCAATTAAAAAGAAAATCCCAAAACCAAAGGCTCCACCCCAAAGGTGTTCCCCTAAAGAGGAATCAAACTTAAAGTACATGAAAAAGACTAAGAGAAGAGCGAGGGCCCAGTTTCCCAATGAAAAACGATCAGGAATAATTCTAAATTCAATATCGATAAAAGTGAGAACAATGAGGCTCCAGAAAAAGTAAAGGTCGACGATAAAGCGAAGTTGGTTTTGGAAATTCATCTCTGGATCCCAGTTGTAAATTTTTGCAACAAAAACAAAAGAGCAGCCAACAAGAAATTCAATCAGTGGATATTGGATGGATATCTTTTTGTGACAGTTGCGACATTTTCCACCTAAAATTAGATAACTCAAAAGAGGAATATTGTCGTACCAAGCGACTTTCTTTTTGCAGCGAACGCAGAAGCTTCTTCTTTTTTTTGTGGCTCCCAGAGGTAACTCCCGAGGAATGCGATAGGCGCACATGCCTCCAAAAGATCCAAATAAAAGGCCAGCGATAAAAAATAAAAAAAGAGTGCTAAGTGTGATCATCTGAATTCCTTAGAGGTCCATTTTCTCCATTTTATTTTTGGAGAGAAAAATAATAATAAAACTCCAAGCAAAGCCAACGGATATAACAGTGAGCATTTGTTTGAGGTCAATGCTTTCTCGAAATCCCACAAACATTCGAATATCCCACCATTCAAGGGGAGGGAGAAAGTTCATCACAAAAAGCATCCCTTTGTAGAGCCATTTTGTGGTGTCTTGATAGCGTGCTTCTGTCACGAGAAGTTCAAGGTAGCTTTTGCTATGGAGAACAGTCATGAGGGCCAGTGTGAGCGCCCACGCTAAGAGTGGGCGAAGAAAAAAAGAAAAGAAGAGTGAGGTAGCGAGAATAACAAGAACTTCAATAAACATCAGAAGCTGAGCTTGCCACAAAATAGCGGGTCCAAAGTTACCAGCATAAAGGTAGGAGCCCATCACCATGAGAAGTGTCCAGCACAAGATTGTAAGTGCTAAAAAAAAAGTTATTCCAAGAAGTTTCCCGTAAATCCATTCTGCTCGAGAGTTCTTGAGTGTGAGAACAAAAGAAAGAGTTTTGCGTTGTTGCTCTTCGTAAAACAAATGGCTTCCCAAATAAGAAGCAAGAAGAATGGAAATGATAAAAGAAAAGCTTGTTGTTAAATCCCAGTAGATTTTATCAGGACGAACGAAAGAAGAAACTGCAAGAAAAAGCGAAAAGGGTATCAGGATAAAGGCAGCGCTGATCGCAGCCCATCCCAGCTTTTGTTTCATGAGGAGTTTGAATTTAAAAAAAGCGAGTTTCATCATGATACTTGTTCTCTTGATTTGTAGAGTTCAGGAAGAATATCTTCTTTTTTACCGATTCGAATAAGATTTCCATGATCCAGCACGACTACTCGATCGGCAAGATATTCAACATCACGAAGAGAGTGTGTTGAAATGAGAAGTGTTTTTTCTTTGTCTCGCCAATCGTGTAAGAATTGTCGGAGCCATTCTTGCGCTTTGAAATCGAGTCCGGTCATGGGCTCATCTAGGATTAAGAAAGAAGGATTTTTGAGTAAAAGACAAGCAAGGCCTAGTCGTTGGGTCATTCCTTTGCTGAATTCGCCAACTCGTCCATGAATTCGATGTGCGAGACCCACTTCTTCTAGCGTTTTTTTTATTTTTTCTCTCGAGATTTTTTTTTGAAAACAAAGAGAGAGGATATCGTAGGGGGTCATCTCGGGCCAAAAGCCTACAAGCTCAGGTAAGAAACCTATTCTCTCTCGAGTAAGAGAGCTTGCGGGTCCCTCTTTTTCAAAAAAAAGAATATTTCCTTCTTGAGGATAAATGAGACCCATCAAGCATTTAAGAAGAGTTGATTTTCCCGCTCCATTTGCACCCACAAGGGCAACTGTTTCGCCTTTATAAAGCTCAAATGAAATATTTTTTAAAATAGGAGACGCAAAAGCCTTGCTAAGATTTTCAACTTTCAAGACGCTTGATTTCATGAATAATTCCTTGAGTTTAGTTTAGGGGTTCTTTTCAAGAGCTTCAAAGAGGGGATGATGCGGCGTGTATACTCTTGAGGGCCTTGCAGCTCGAGTGGCTCTTTTAGTGGCATTTGATTTGCTGGGAGAGTGTTGAGGAATTCCCACTCAAATTCTTCAGCTTGAGACTTAGGGCAGGTAGCTTTAGTTTGTTGAAAACGGGATTTCTTAAATTAAGGAGAAATAAAATTATGAACGTAAATAAGGACGCTATTAAAGATTCAGTGAAAGATTCTAAAGTTACTGATCCACGTCAGTCTGAAAGACAAAAAGCTCTCGAGTTAGCTTTATCAACTATTCAAAAACAATTCGGCAAAGGTGCCATCATGAAACTCGGCACGGAAGAGTCTCTTGCAGAAGGAATTCCAGTTTTCTCAACAGGATCAATTGGAATCGATATTGCTTTAGGAATTGGCGGAATTCCAAAGGGAAGAATCATTGAAATTTTTGGACCTGAGTCTTCAGGAAAAACAACGTTCTGTTTGCAAGCTGCAGCTGAATGTCAAAAGCGTGGAGGCGTTGTTGCTTTTATTGATGCCGAACATGCATTGGATGTGGCGTATGCTCGTAAACTTGGATTAAAAATTGAAGATGTTATTATTTCTCAACCCGACACAGGTGAGCAGGCTCTAGAAATCACCGATATGCTTGTTCGCTCAGGAAGCGTTGATTTTATTGTCATTGATTCTGTTGCCGCCCTTGTTCCCCGTGCTGAAATCGAAGGTGAAATGGGTGATTCTCACATGGGTCTTCAAGCGCGACTCATGAGTCAAGCATTGCGTAAACTCACAGGTTCTATCAATCGCAGTCATTGTACGGTTGGATTTATTAACCAACTTCGTATGAAGATTGGTGTGATGTTTGGAAATCCAGAAACCACAACTGGTGGAAATGCCTTGAAATTTTACTCTTCTATTCGTTTGGATATTCGTCGAATTTCTGCTCTCAAAGAAGGAGATGAAGTCGTGGGCTCTCGTATAAGAGTGAAAGTTGTGAAAAACAAACTCGCAGCTCCTTTCAAGCAAGCGGAGTTTGATGTTATGCACGGTGAAGGTGTGAATAAGTGGGGTGAGTTGGTAGATCTTGGCTCAGCTAAAAACGTGGTTGATAAGAGTGGCGCTTGGTATAGCTACAAAGGTGAGCGTATCGGGCAAGGCCGTGATTCTGCGATTCAATTTTTAAAAGATAATCCAGCTTTAGCTGAAGACATACGCAAAGAAGTTTTTGTGGCGTATGGCTTGAGAGTCCCGAGTGGAAGCCTAAAGGCACCTCAGACAGGAGCTCCTGCAACACCTGGAAAACCTGATTCAAAAGAAGATGGAAAAACAGAGGCGAAAGCAGCTATGGCTTCAATTGCAAATAAAGGAAAAGCAGGTCACGCGTAATCTTTATGGGCGGAGAGGAACTACGAGCACTCGTTTTGTTTGCTCCGCCTTTTATTTTAAGCTTGAGCGTTCACGAATGGGCGCATGCTTGGACCGCAAATAAATTAGGTGATCCAACTCCCAAGCTCTTGGGACGCTTAACTTTAGATCCTATGGCTCATATCAGTTGGCTGGGGACGGTTTTGTTTCCAGCAATTGCAATTATGACGGGCGCCCCTCTTTTTGGTTGGGCGAAGCCCGTCATGATTAATACTCGATTTTTTAAAAAACCTCGCAGAGATCATGCTTTGGTAGCGGCTGCAGGGCCTCTTTCGAATATTATATTGGCAGTTTTACTCGCTATTTTGTTTGGACAACTCAGTAAACTTTATAATCCGCTTATTCAAAAAGAAGCTTCTATCTTGAAATCAGCTTTAGAAATGATTTTGAATGCGATTCAGTTAAATGTC
>JBAXJW010000093.1:0-6168 GCA_037137635.1 bacterium
GTTCAATTTGGAAATCTTGAGCTGCCCGTTCACCCAGATAAGGATGCAATTCCCCAAATTAAAATTTTTTGTAATAGCATCGATGTCACCGAAAGTATTCGCAGTCCCGAAATGGGCATGGCAGCCTCAAATGTTTCCAAGCTCCCCGCCGTTCGTGAAGCCCTTTTGCAGCTACAGCGTGATTTTGGAGCGCAAGGTGGAATCGTGATGGAAGGTCGTGATATTGGGACTGTTATTTTTCCTGAGGCGGAACTTAAGTTTTATCTTGAAGCTTCTGTAGAAAGTCGCGCAAGTCGTCGTCAGCTTGAATTGAAACAAGCGGGTGTGGAGTTATCTTACGAGCAAATTTTAAAAGAAACAAAAGCTCGCGACGATCAAGATATGAATCGTAAGATTGCACCTCTTAAAAAAGCTTCCGATGCAATTGTGATTGATTCTACAAGTAAGTCTTTTGATGATGTGGTGACTTTGATGGCTTCTAAGGTTCGTGATTATATTCGTAAAAATTAAACCTTCAAAATTTAAGCTTTTAAAAAACCACATAACTTTTTTACTTTTCTATTAACTGCTAGAATCGAGTCATGCTTCAAAGCAATAGACAATCGCATCCTCTTCTTTGGAGTTTTTTTTGTGGTCTTTTGTTTGTTCTCTCTTATCCGCCTACGAGTCTTTGGTTCTTGAGTCTTCCGGCTTTTGGCCTTTTGTCTTGGTTTTTATTTGAAGAATTTGAAGGAAAAAGGTTTGGAGATTTTTTTAAACTCTTTTTTGTTTTTTCTTTGGTAGTGAAGGGTTTTTCTCTTTATTGGATTCCTCATACTCTTAAAGAGTTTTCAACAATTCCAGCTGTTGTTGCCTGGGTTATGGGAATACTGGGCCTTTCCTTGATGAGTGTGCCGAGTGCTCTTGCGGGTGCGTTGCTTCTTCCACTTGCAAAGAAGTGGATTCAAAAGAAAAAGTCTTTGCGAATTCCTTTGATCTTCTTGTTTTGGATTTTGTGGGACATCTGTGATTATCGGTTTTTTCCTTGGATACCTGCCCAGAGCTTTGGTTCACAAAAATATTTGCTCGCAAGTGTGGGAGCCTTGGGTACGTGGGGGTGGAATTATATTTTTTATGCGCTTGTCGCTTTTTTGCATACGCTTAAGAAATATCCTTCCTCTCAGAGAGTTTTTGTTTGGTTTGCCACTTGTTTGAGTGTGCTGCTTGTTGCGGGTCTTATTGGGTTTCGTGAAATCAAAAGCCTTCAAGCAAAATATAAATATTCGCAAAAGATTGCGATTCTTCAGGGAGCTGTTGGGAATTTTGAAAAAAAATTACAAAATCGAAATGAAAGTCCCACGAACGAAAATGTTTTGAGGATTTATCGTGATCTTGTAGAACGCTTGGCTCTTAAACAAAAAAATTCCGAAAAGAAAGAAGAGTATTTTGCTTTTTGGCCTGAGACGGCTTTTCCTGGGTTTCCTTTGAATGATAGTTCCTTGTCGGAGCATCTATCCTCATGGGCAAAGTTGACGAACTCATTTCATTTGATTGGGGCTTATGAAGAGCGCTCTATGCCGACTGTTTTGAATTCCTCAGAGAGCAAGGTTTTGCAATATAATGTTCTCACTGCTTATAGCGCGAAAGGTGACTTTCGAGGTCATTATCAAAAAGTAGTGCGAATGCCTTTTGGCGAGTACGTTCCGGGCGATGAATATTATCCATGGATCTATGAAAAGTTTTCTTTTTTAAATCAGTTTGGTAAAGGAGAGCGCTCTGTCGCTCTTTTGCATGATCATCCTCAGGGCCCTGCTTTTATTCCTTTTATTTGTTTTGAAATTTTAAAAGAAGGTTATGTCAAAGAATCTGTGCAAAATGCGAAAAAAGATTATCCGGGTCGTGATCTTGTGATGGTCAATCCCACGAATGATTCGTGGTTTGGAGAGGGCGCGGAGCTTTTTCTTCATTCTCATTTAGCGCGCTGGCAGGTGGCTCGTGAGCAAGTGCCTATGGTCCGCCCGACAAATACAGGATTGTCGATGGTGATTGCTCCTTGGGGAGAAGTGCTGACGCAGGGTCGCGTGGGAGTTGAGGAGTTAATCCTTACAGAGCTGCCTCTTTCAACTCAGTGGTCGCCTTAGATTTTATTTTTTTAATTTTTCGTTGACCACTTCTCCATCCACTTTGACTGAGCCAGAACTGCGGAGTGGCAGTGATTCTTTGAGCGCGTTCGATTTCCTCTTTACTGAATTGAAAGTCTTCGAACTTTTCATTTTTTTCGAGCAAGATATTCCATGTTCCAAATAAAGGCGCAGATGAATAATCGTCGGGGTAGGCGTTGCGAGCAAAGTGTTCAGCAGGAGCCAGAAGGATTTTCCTTAAAGCCGCATGTGCTTCTTCGGGGCTTTGAAGGAGTTGCATTTCAAAGCGTCCTAAAAAAACGGGTCCTCTGTGCTCAAGTCCTGATTTTTTGAGAAATGATTTTTTTAAAAAAACAGCTAAACAAGTGTTGAGGCTCTTAAAGCTTTTTTCAAGTTGCTCTTGGTTTTTGACTTCAACCCAAAGAAGAATTTTTTTGGGAACGATAGAAAAGTGAATGATCCTGAGACCAAAGCGTCGCGCCCGAAGAGTCGCTTTTTCAAAAGTTTCAAAAAACTCAGGGTTTCGAATATCTTCAAAAGCGGTTCTGAGTTTGAGAGTGATAAGAGCTGGGCGCTCTTTTCCCACGCGCGGGCGGGTGAGATGAGAGACGTAAACGGATGTTTTGGGACGACCGGCCCCATCACGGGCGCCTCCCCAGGTGCTTTTTACTTTCTTTGTTTTTGCCATTGTTTTTGCCATAAGATGAGTGTCTCTTAACTGAAGACATTAGCATAAAGAGGGCTTTTAGGGGCTTTTGGTAGCTTCGATGCGCTACATTCAAAAAACTTGTCTGCTTTTTTTACGTTTTTTGTCAGGGCTGTCTAAACGTTGGTCACCTGTTTGTTAGATTTTCGTTAAGACTGGTTGAGCTTTGAATATAAGAAGCCTTCGCGTGGCATGTCCGTTGCAACTCTAGATCTAGGATGAAATCTTTCGTAAACAAACTAACTTTAGTGAGTGCTTTCTTCTTGGCGACGGCTTGTATGCAATCGCATAGAGGAATCGAAACACAAGGTGCTTCATGGGTTTGGAATCCTGTCGATTTTTGTGAAACTTGGCCAACTTGTGAAAATTCAGCAGCTCATATGATCGGCACTGTTCATTATGATGAAAATTTTATTGAGTTTAAGATCATGTCTCTTCCTGCGGAAAATACAGTTTCTTTAGCTTCTGATGAATCTATAACCTATAGAATTATTGCTAAAAGACCTAATGATGGAAGTTGGCATTTGATGCAACAGTTGAACTATTACGGTGGAAAAAGTGCTGGTAAATCCGAAAACATGTTACTCGACGTTGATCAAGTTATTCGCTTAAAGCCTTATACAGGTTACATTGAGCAATATAATAACTGGATTTTAGAGCGAGTTGTTCAAAAAGGCTCAGAAGTAGTTCCTTACGGAAACGGTGATCGTATCTGGGACGAATTAAGAGTTCAGTATTCTGAGTTAAACACCAACAAGTGATCAGATATTTGTTTCGATGAGTCCTTATCGATGATATAATCCGTGCACGAATGTCCTATGTAAACCCATTCCCGAAAGGGGTTTACCTTGATCATAATGCGAGCATGCCCCTCCTAAAATCAGTGAGAGAGGCATTGGCCTGCGCCATCCTTGAAAAAGAGGAACTCTTCTCTAATCCTTCATCTATTCATACACTTGGACAAAAAGGTAAAGAAACACTTTACGAATTAAAGCGCGAGCTTTGTGAGCTTTTGGGGATCAAAGATACCGAAGAGTGGATCCTCACAAGTGGCGCTACTGAGGCGATCAATACTGTTCTTCAGTCATTCGGCGGAAAAATTTTAGCCTATTCGAGTGTCGATCACGCTGCTGTGTTTGATGCGCATAAATTTGTTCCTTTTAAAAAAACATTTGAACTCAAAGTTGATCGCAATGCTCAGCTCGACCAGGAATGTTTAGTGAATTTTGTAAAAGAAGTGAGCGAAGGAACTTTTCAAGGAGAGCAAGTTTTGCTTTCGTGGCAATTGACGAATAACGAAACAGGAATTTGTTTTGATCTCGAAACGCTTGCGTGGCTTAAGAGTCAGCTCAAAGAAAAATTATTTGTGATGATCGATGGCGCGCAGGCTGTGGGGAAGCTTGATGAATCCTTTATTCGTTTAGCGCTTCATTACGCAGATTATTTTGTTTTTTCAGGCCACAAGATTGGAGCTCCTGCGGGGATTGGCGCTTTATGGATTCGCCCTCGGTCGCCGTATCAACCGCTCTTAAATGGTGGAACGCAAGAGAAAAGAAGACGAGCAGGAACTCCCAATACATTGGGAATTTATGGCTTGCGAGTGGCACTTGCTGATTGGCGAAAAAACGGAAGTCGCTACCGTGAAAATATGTTGCAGCGAAGAGCTGAGCTTTTCGCCGCTCTTTCGCAAGTTGAAGGGTTTGTTGTTCATCAAAACGAAAACATTTCAAAGTCTGGCCAATTTTTATCCAACACATTGAACTTTCATTTTCTTGATTGCACGGATGAAAGTTTGGTTTTGGCTTTGGATTTAGAAAAGTTATATGTATCCTCGGGGTCGGCTTGTCATTCAGGATCGCTCAAAGCGTCGCATGTTTTAACGGCGATGGGATATTCCGAAGAAGAAGCTCTCTCCTCAATGAGAGTGTGCTGTGGTCCCGAAACAACAGAACAAGAAATGGCTCTTTTTACGGAGAGATTGATTCATCGAGTGAAGCATATTCGCTCGAGCCGATCGAAGTGGGCGTAGTTGTTGCCAGAGATGAAAAGCAACGGGATAAAAATTAACGGAACTAAAATAACTACGAGCGATGCAAAGCGAGTTTCGTCATGAGTGATACGAAAGCAAATAATTCTAAAACACGCGTTGTGGTGGCGATGTCGGGTGGGGTGGATTCCTCTGTTGCGGCGGCTTTGCTCAAAGAGCAGGGCTACGACGTGGTGGGCATGGCTTTGCAGGTGACCGATTATTCCAAGTATCACAAAGAAGGCAGCAAGGGGACGTGTTGTAGTTTGCAAGACATGGACGATGCTCGTCGTGTGGCAGAGGCCATCAAAATTCCTTTTTACGTTGTGGATACCGAAAAAACTTTTGATGCAAACGTAGTCGATTATTTTGTAAGTGAGTATTTGGATGGGCGCACTCCAAATCCTTGTGTTCAGTGCAACACGCGTGTGAAGTTTAATGCTCTTTATCGTAAGGCTATGGATCTGGATGCGAGCTACATTGCAACGGGGCACTTTGCTCGGATTGAGCACGATGCGCTTCATGGTTATCGATTGATTCGCGGAAGTGATCAGCGCAAAGATCAAAGCTATTTTTTGTTTAATCTCAATCAAGCTCAGCTCGCGCGCACACTTTTTCCTGTAGGGCATTTGGTGAAAGATGATGTGCGTGAATTAGCAAGAAAGTTTGGTCTTCCTGTGGCTTCCAAAGCTGAGAGCCAAGAAATTTGTTTTGTTCCCAACAATGATTATGCAAAATTTATCGAAGATCGTTTGCAACAAGACGCATCTTTAAAGCGCAAAGATGGATTTATTGTCACTACAAGTGGGTCTATTCTCGGTCGCCACACGGGAATTCATGAATTCACAATTGGTCAGCGCAAGGGTTTGAGTCAGGCCCTTGAGCAAGCGCAAAAATTAAAGCTCAATCATGAAGATATGTTTGTGGTAGAAATTCGTGCAGACAAGAATTTAGTTGTTATGGGAAGTGCAACTGATTTGAAAAAAGAAACGTGCGTTGTGGAGCGAGTGAATTGGATCAATGATCCCTCCAAATTAGTGAATACAAAAATTGAAGTGAAGATTCGTTACAGAGCTGAATCCGCAAGTGCGACTTTTGAAAAAGATTCTCAAGATAGATACCATTTGAAATTCGCCACCCCGCAGCGAGCCTTAACGCCCGGACAGGCCTGCGTCTTTTTTCAAGATGATTGGTGTTTGGGTGGTGGTTGGATTTCTTAGTTTTTTCCGTTATTCTAAACGGGATGAAAAATAATAAAAAACAAATTCAAATGGCTATTTTAGGTTTAGTGGTTGTTCTAGTCGTTGTTTTTGGGT
>JBAXJW010000094.1:0-6117 GCA_037137635.1 bacterium
GCGCTCGCCTTCTGGATTTACAAAACCATTTCCATCAATGATGAGAGCGTTGTCAAGGCTTCCCCCAAGCGCAAGGCCTCTTGCGCGAAGAGCTTCGACTTCGTGTAAAAATCCAAATGTTCGAGCAGGAGCAATTTTTTTTAAGAATTCTTCTTGCGATTTTTGCGATGACAACCAATTCATACAAAAGGAAGCTTTTTGCGCAAGAACGCCGAAAGTTCCTTCAAAGAAATATTCAGTTGTGGGACTTGGCTTCACTTCAAAGCGAATTTTTCGATCTCCATCCGCGTATTCAAATTCTTTAGAGACAAGCCATACAGCTTGCTTGGAAAGAACTTCTTGAGCGGGGCTTAGTGCTTGGCACCATTCAAGAGCGCTTCCGTCTAAAATAGGAACTTCAATGGTATCAATGTCACTTTGGGCAGACGGTTCTTGTAACGAAAGTTTTGCCTCAATGTGATGGAGTTTCCAAATGTGAGCTGCAGCCATGAAATGTTCGATCATGGCGACTTGAACTTTTTTGCGGCTCTCTCCTCGCATGACAAGAGCGGTTGTCCGAGTCGTGCCGCTCAATCGATCCCAAAGAGCAGGACATTGAAAGGAGGAGTTGTTTTCAGAAAAAGAAAAATGAATTCCTTCTTGAGAAGATTTTTCAATCGAAACTAAAACATTTTTTCCGGTGTGAATGCCGACACCTTTTTTTTGAGCGAGAAGATGTTTTGGCGAACTCGCTACGGATTTTTCAGAAGCAGAAGAACGCTCAGAATTGTGCTGAATTCCTGAACCTTGAGCCATCGAAAAGGCTTTGGTTTGGGAAAATTCCGTAAGCATAATCCTAACCTAGCGCGTAATGAGTAGGGGCTGCAAAAGCAGGAGGGAGTGTCAGCTTTTTATGTTGCAAATATGTTTCAAAAAAAGGCTTAAATAAGCGGTTCTTGAGACGTATCCATCGTAGCAATTTTGGCAGGTATTTTGAGTCCAAGATGAGTGTAAGCCTGGGGAGTCGCAATGCGACCTCGAGAACTTCGAATGAGGTAGCCAATTTTGAGCAAATAAGGCTCCACGAGTTCTTCAAGGGTTCTACGATCTTCCGAAAGGCTTGCCGCAAGGGCTTCGATACCTGCAGGGCCGCCGTTAAAGTTATCAATCAGAATTTGCAGATAGCGACGATCAAGAGGTTGAAGACCTTGGAGGTCAACATCCAAGAAGTCGAGGGCTGCATCCACGAGAGCCGTTTCTTTTTTTTGCGAAAATTTTTGAACGATATCGCGAGTTTGTTGAGAAAGACCTGCTTTGCCTTCTCGAGAAACTTCGACAAAGTCTCTGACTCGGCTCAAAAGTCTGTTTCCCACACGAGGTGTTCCGCGAGAACGCTTTGAAACTTTAATAAGCTCTTCGTTGTCTAATTCAATTTGAAGAATAGAAGCGGAACGAGTGAGGATTTCACACATTTCTTCTTCACTATAGAAATCAAGATTGAAATGAATTCCAAATCGATCGCGCAAAGGAGCCGTCAGTTTTCCAGCTTGTGTCGTAGCTCCTACAAGGGTGAAAGGTTGAAGGGGGAGAGTCACAGCTTGTGCGGCACTTCCTTCACCTAAGACAACTTGGATGCGGCGATCTTCCATCGCGGGATAGAGGCTTTCTTCAATCGTTGCATTGAGGCGGTGGATTTCATCGATAAAAAGAACGTCTCCTGCTTGAAGCGAGCTCAAGATAGCGAGCAAGTCGACAGAGCGTTCGATCGAGGGGCCGGGTACTTGGTGAAGTTGTCCTCCTAATTCACGCGCGATGATGTAGGCGAGGGTGGTTTTTCCAAGACCTGGGGGGCCTGAAAGCAAAACATGATCGAGTGAGGAGTTACGTTTTTTGGCCGCTGCTAAGAAAACTTCTAAGCGACTTGTAACTGCTTTTTGCCCAATATAGTCGTCGAGTTTTTGGGGACGTAATTTGTTTTCGGAAAAACTTTCGCTTTTAGCTTCTTCTTGAATATCTTGGAGGGGAAGTTTTTCTTTCATTTTCAAATCCTTTTATGTGCTTAAGAGGGGTTTAGTTCAGAACGAGAGCGGCTGCGTCCGAGCCAGCGAAGAGTTTCTTGCAAAAGTTGGGCGAAGGGCATTTCTTGATAGCTTGGGTTTTCTTTGCACATTTGAGCAAAGACTTCGCGAGCTTCATGATTTTTGAGGCCTAGCTGTGTGAGCGCTTTTTCAAGATCCAAGCGGTCACTTGTTAAGTTGTCACTCATTTCACCTGATAGGGCAGAGTCAACAGAACGCTGGCCAACGATTCCCAAGAAGTGTTCTTTTTTTTGCTTCAACCCTAGAGACATTTTTTCTAAGTTTTTGGGTCCAAGACCTGGTATTTTTACGGTCGAAATATTTTTAGGATTTTCAAGAAGACCTCTAAATCCAGCAAGACCCAGTCGACCCACTAAAAGAGCAGCACTTTTAGGTCCAATTCCATCAATACTTCTGAGTTCTTCAAAAAGAGTACGTTCGCGAGGATTTTCGAAAGCAAAAATAATTTCTTCATCTTCACGAATAATCTGTGCCAAAAATATCCAACGTTCTTCAGAGTTTTCGATTAATTGGGTGTGAAATTTTTCACTAAAGACTTCGAGGACAAAAGCTTCGCCTTTATTTGTTTCGACAACAACTTGTGTGTCGGGATTAGTCAGCGTCGACGTCCAGTCTTTGCGTCCTTTTGCGAGAAGAGAAAATTTGGGGCCGAGTTTTGAGGCCATGTTGTCTGTTATGAACAAGTGCAGCGCTTGTGGCAATAGCCAGAGCATCAAAAGCGTCGGCAGAGAAATTTTTTAAGGTTTCTGACGCAAAGTTCAATCCCCAGCGAAATCCAAGGCTTCTCTTGATCTCTTCTTTTGTGGCAAGTCCGCGACCCGTGGTGCTTTTTTTGATGAGTGTTGGGCTGAGTTCTACCAAGCGTTGGCTAGCTTCGGCGAGTTCGGAATAAATCGCAAGTCGCAAGACTCCACGAGCTTCACTCAACGTGAGAGCAGAAGGGACGCTTTTGAAAACCACAGCCTTTTCAAGCCCTACAATTTGAGGGTTCCATTTTTTAAGGAGTGAAGACGCTTCTGTAAAAAGAATTTCGAGCCGTTCTCCAAGGCTTAATCGATCGTTTAAATTCCAAACACCCCATTCTAGAATTTTGAGGGATTGCGTGTTGGCTCCCGCGAGTTGAATCACGCAGTAACCAGCTTTTCGAGTGCCTGGGTCGATGCCCAAAATAGTTTTGCTTGTGATTTTATTTTGAATTTGGGTCATCCCTTAGAAGACCATTTTACCACTCCAAGCCCGATAAGAAACTGAATGACGGCGAGTCCTAGGTATTTAAGTTCAAGGCGTGCGTCATTCGTTGTGACTCCAACATAAAGGGCATAAGGAGCTTGAATAAGCGCAATGAGCTGCAAAAGTTTACCAAGGTTCCAGGCAACGGTTTTGAACATGAGTTTTTCATTTAAAGCAGAGAATTCCCAATTTAGAAATTCATTTTCTTAATTAAATGACATTTTCTCTTTTATAAGTATTTTTCCTGAATCGGCTCCGACAAGTACTCTTGTCATGTTGAATTTGGGGTTCCAGGTTTCAACAACAAACACCCACGCCAATTCAGCGGGGTCGGAATCAGCCCAGATAACAGGTTTGGGTTCCGTTAATTTGATAATTGTTTTGTATTGTGAAAATTCATTTAAAATGACTGATTTAAAGTCTTCAGCTTTTGTAGCAGTTGCAGCTTGAAAGCTAAGTCCTTTAACTTCTTTAAGATCGGTGGTGATCATGAAAGCTGTGCTATCTTGCGTTTTTGTCATTAAAGTAATTCCTGAACCATGAATTTTGTAATCATTTATCTTTTGTTCGAAGCGATAAATTTTTGTATAAGCCGTTTGCGAAAAATCTTTACCATCATTTCGTGCGGCAATTTGTGAAGGGGCTACTTGAAAGTAGGGAGCTATGGTTTTTGCAAAATTTAAAGCTGATTCTTTGTTGTGTCCAACGCCTGAAACTTTCCCTCCTGATACGCTCATAATTCTTCCGTTTGGACTTCGAATGAATTTCCACTCTCCAGCTCCTATTGACCGAAGATGATCAATCAAATCCTCTTCTTTCTTTCCTGATTCATCAGCTTTCGGAGCTGAAGCGATATTTCGATTTTCGTTTGTTACATTTGAAGTTGTGTCGTTTTTGGCGGCAACGGTTTTTTGGGTTAGTAAATCACTTGAGTCTTTTTGAGTTTTGTTACTCTTAGATAAAAAAAATACAGCTAAAAAAACGATCAGTGTAAGGAAGATGATAATTTTTTTCATATTTTTTTCCTTTTATTTACAGCTTTCTAAGCCGGGTAGGCCTCTTTTTATGTATTCGTCAGAAAATAATTGAGAATATCGGCTGCTAAAAATATTTTTGTCTATTTCAGCAATTTTGCAAAGAGTAGTAACAAAGTTATCGTCTGTTTGTAAGTGAGCTAAATGCTCCATAAATAGTTGATCTACTTCTCTGTTGGACTTACCGGTAGTAGTCCCAGCTTTTTTTCGAACTTCCCACCAGATGGAGGCATAAAGGGCACCCATGTCGTGAATCTCCCCTTGTTTTACTGTGTTGTCAGAAGGGTATTTACAGTTGATGTTGGGAATGTAGGCGGTGTCAGCAGAAAGTGTAGTGTTTTTGGATATGGTCCTACTAACGGTGCATGTTGAATCCAGTCCATTCATATTGTTTTCAATCGACGCACCTATAGGTCCGGGTCCAAACATAAGAGCCGCATGATAATCCGCCTGTCCTTCATGGATAGCTCCTATACACCCTTTTTTGTCAGGACAGAGACACCCTTTAGTATCACTACAAGAACTTGCGTCTATTGATGCATTGGAAGTCGCGTAATCTAGATTTCCGTGCCCTAGTTCATGGGCATAAACTTCGGCTGCCATTCCATAGGTGACAGCAGGATTATCAGTCGATGCTCCCATGGCTATGGAATTTAAGCCTGACATCCATTGAGCATTGTCTAAAGGGTTTTCTACAATCTTACCGTCTATATTTTCTTTAATTGTAGGATTATAGGCGAAAACTTGGATTTTCTTTTCAGCCGCATAAAAGGATCCAGTCCATTGTTTCATCATGTTGATTTGATTATTTATCCAATAAAAAGCCATAACTTGCTCGAGCTCTCGATTTGTTCTTGAGTCAACGTAGCTTATTTTCCAAGAATTATTTTTTATAAATCTTTTATAAGTTCCATCTGAGTCGCCACAAACAGAGATGTTGTTATTATCAAGAGTTTGCCCTGAGATTCCTAGGTTGACGCCATAAATTTGAATAGAAGATAGATCGGTAGAGTTTGTAATTGCAGGAGTAAAAATTTTCCCTTGTTGAGCTACGGGATTTTTGAAAAATATACATGAATCGTAGTTGGAATTTGTCATACAAGCTGTGTCTGATCTTCCCGGGTTTACTGGGGCTATGCTTAAAAGGGCTAAGTTAGGGCTTGATGAGGTCGATGAAGTTACGAAAGCAGGCGGAGAGGTAGGTTTAGAAGATGAAACTTTTAGGATTTCTTTTGTTACGGTGCATTGCATCCACGGAACAGCTATTATCATTTTTTTTGATGAGACCAATATCGCGTATCGTTCAGATTGACTGAGCTCCTCGTAATCATCTCCTCTCCATATCCACACACTGTGATTAGATTGAAATCCACATCCATTGATTGTTACTTGAGAACCAGAACCCAAGTTATCTGAAGTAACAGAGTCAATTGTAGGTTCAGTGCAGCTAGGAGGAGGAGCAACGACAGTGATGGAGAGAGAGGCAGTGGAACTACCAGAGGAGTTGGTAGCGGTGATGGTGTAGGTGGTCGCAGCGGAAGTGGAAGAGGGAGTGCCAGAGATCATACCAGAGGTGGAGTTGAGAGAGAGACCTGTGGGGAGAGTTGGAGAGACGGAGTAAGAGGAGACAGCGCCGCCGGTGGATGTGGGAGAGAGGGAAGTAATCGTAACACCTTGAGTGAAAGATTGAGGAGAGGAGTAGGAGATTTTAGGAGGCGCGGGAGGAGGAGCAACGACAGTGATGGAGAGAGAGGCAGTGGAACTACCAGAGGAGT
>JBAXJW010000095.1:0-6109 GCA_037137635.1 bacterium
GCAATATGCCCAAGGCCTTTTTCACCACAAGCAAGAAGCCCCTCTTTGGGTCCTGCAAAAACAAAGTTTCGATTTTTTAAAATTTGGAAATTTTCTTGATTGGCAGGACTCTCCCACATCACCACATTCATGGCGGGACACAAAACAACAGGGGCCTGAGTCGCAGAAATTTGCAAAGTTAAAAAATCATCGCAAAAACCCTGCCTCAGCTTGGCCATAAAATTTACTGTCGCTCCGTAGACAACAATCACATCTGCCCAGTGAGCTCCTTCGATGTGATCAGTCCCAAGATGTTCCGCGTTCCACAAATCATTTGAGAGAACCTTTGAACCCAAAAAAGTTTCAAGAGTTTTAGTAGTCACAAATTGAGAAGCAGAAGACGTCAAAACAACACGAAGCTCATGTCCTTGTGCTTTTAGATCACGAATAAAGTCAGGACTGCGATAAGCAGCGATGCTTCCACAAATTCCCACAAGCACTTTGGCCATGTGTCGAATCTAGCAAAAGTGCGCTTTTCTTGCACAAATATTGATTAGGAGACTTCAGGAACTGCGCTCAGAGGTTACCCCTACGAGCTTGCTCTCGTTCAATAGCCTCAAAAAGGGCCTTAAAGTTACCCGCTCCAAAGCTCTTTGCTCCACAGCGCTGAATAATCTCGTAAAACAGAGTTGGACGATCTTCGACAGGTTTTGTGAAAATCTGCAACAAATACCCCTCTTCATCGCGATCAACCAGAATATTAAGCTTTTTAATCGCTTCGAAATCTTCTTTTATGTCGCCCACTCGTTTTTTCAAATCATCATAGTAAGCACCCGGAACTTGCAAAAAATCGACTCCACGTTTTCGTAGTTCTGTGACTGTGTGAATAATATCATCAGTCGCAAGAGCCACGTGCTGCACTCCCGCTCCGTGATAGAATTCTAAATACTCATCAATTTGAGATTTTCTTTTTCCTTGAGCGGGTTCGTTAATTGGAAATTTAATAAAGCCATTTCCGTTTGAAACAACTTTCGACATGAGCGCAGAATACTCAGTGCTAATATCTTGGTCGTCAAAAGTGATAAGCAAATTAAAGCCCATAACATTTTTGTAGAACTCAACCCACTCATTCATTTTACCAAGCTCAACGTTACCCACGCAGTGATCAACGTATTTCAAACCCACTTCCACATCTGCTTCGCCAGCGGGATTCCAAGGCTCGTAACCTGGCAAAAAAGCACCTTTGTAATTTTTTCTTTCTACAAAGCGATGAATCGTGTCTCCATAGGTATGAATAGTCGTCATCACAATTTCGCCATTCTCATCAGTTAAGACAACAGGCTCCCCAATCGCCTTTGCTCCACGAGTCGTGGTTTCTTTATAAGCCTGCCTCGCATCTTCCACCCACAAAGCCAAAGCCTTCACTCCATCTCCATGTTTTTTTACATGCTCAGAAATCTCAGACTGAGGATTGAGTGATGTCGTAAAAACAAAACAAACCTTTCCCTGCTTGAGAACATAACTTGCGCGATCTCGCACACCAGTCTCTGGCCCCGCATAGGCCAAGGGCTGAAAACCGAAAGCCTTGCGATAATAATAAGCAGCCTGCTTGGCATTTCCCACGTAAAATTCAACGTGGTCAGTACCTAAAAGAGGGAGGAAATCGACGTTCTTTTTCATAGCAGAACCTAAGACTTTTTCGGTATTCATAGCTCTTTTATTAATAGCGAAAGAGCAGACTTGTCACGCTTTCCAAGAAATGTCTTAATACAGAACTCATGAGCGTCATTGATGAAATTATTGCAAAGCTTCAAAAGGAACTTGAAACTCAAGAAGTTGAAATATTCGACTTTTCCGGGCAGCACGTAGGCCACTCCACCCTTCAAGAAAATGCCACAAACTTGCACCTACAAGGCAAAATAAAAAGCCCTAAATTCAAAGGACTCAATCAAATGAATCGCGAACGAATGGTTTACAAAATCTTAACCAAGGAATTTGCGGATGGAACCATACATGCCTTAACATTAGAATTGGATGATCTTTAGTCGAAATATAATAAAAATATTTTTCATTCTCCTTTCATCAAAAGTTTTTAGCCAGGAATCTAAGTACCCAGTTCTTAAAGAAGAATTAGAACTTATTCACAATCAACTCATTAGCACAAAAGAACTGTCCAAAAAGGTACGAGACTCACAACAAAACCTTCAAAAACTTTTTGAAGAAGAACCTATTCTTTACCTCAACAAAAAAAATCAAAAATTTCTTCTCAAAAATCTATCCTCTAGACAGAAAAATATTTTCTTCCAGCACTTACAAAGTTTGAAAAAGATAAAAAAACAGCTTTTGAAAAAGTCATTTATCCTGCTCTAGAATTGTTTTTTTCTCTCCAGGCTTGTCAAAGCGAAGACAAAAACAAAAATGTAGCTACCGGTAGCCTTGCGCTCGCAGGATTAGGATTAGGCTGCGACTGTTTCGCTCTATCGAATCCAGCTTCCCTAGCCCCCTCAGTGGGATACGCTATTTATAAAGGCACACAATCGGGAATAAAAGACAAAAGCTTGAAATCTTTTTGCGAAAATTCTTTTAAAAACTTACCTATTACGCGATCTCTTTATGCCTGCAATGATGCCTTGAACGGAAAATCCTTCTTTGAAGACACAACGAACCAAGGCACACACAAGTAAAATAAACACTCAATCACTTCAAAAGAGATGCGATCAAGAGAGAGACCACACTCATAACCTTGATCAAAATCGCTATACCAGGACCAGAAGTATCCTTGAATGGATCACCTACTGTATCTCCCACAACCGCAGCCTTATGCGCGTCTGAGCCTTTCTTTTCGCCCTTTAAGCCACCCTTTTCGATGTACTTCTTGGCATTATCCCAAGCACCGCCAGCGTTCGCCATAAAGAGAGACAATACAGATCCAGTCACCATCGCACCTGCAAGAGTTCCACCAAGCGCTTCCGCACCCAAAGTAAAACCAATTACGGGAGGAACCACAATCGCAACCATCCCTGGAAGAATCATTTCACTCAAAGCAGCTTTTGTAGCCAAATCCACACAACGAGCAGCATCGGGTCGCACACCTGCCTTGCCTTCGAGCAATCCTGGTATTTCTTTAAACTGACGGCCAATTTCTTGAACAATTTTTCCTGCCGCCTTACCGACTGCACGCATTGTAGAAGCCCCAACAACACACGGAAGGATTCCTCCTAAAAGCAATCCAACAAGAACTTTTCCATTTGTTAACTCAAGACTTAAAGCTTCCACTCCTGTCTTCAAGCGACCAAAATCGATTTCTGCTTTGAAAGCTGCAAAAAGTGCAATAACAGTCAAAATAGCAGAACCAATCGCAAAACCTTTACCGATTGCCGCTGTTGTATTTCCAACTGCATCTAATTCATCTGTGATGTCTCGAACATCTTTTCCAAGACCGCTCATCTCAGCAATTCCGCCTGCGTTGTCGCTGATAGGGCCATAAGCATCGACAGTCATAACCATCGCTGTCACAGACAACATAGAGACTGCAGAGATACCAATTCCATAAAGGCCAAGAGCATTGAAGCTCACGAGAACCACTGCACAAATTACAAGAAGAGGAAGAATGACAGATTCCAAACCAACCGCGATTCCTTGAATAACGTTTGTTCCTGCACCTGTTCTTGATGATTCCGCAATTTGCTCAATAGGTTTACTGCTTGTGTAGTAATCAGTAATCAATCCGACAATGCCTCCACCAACAGCTCCTGAAATCACACACCAAAAATTATGAATTCCATATCCTAAGGAATTTCCTACAAACCAAAAAACGACAAGGAAGATAAAAGGAGGAATCAAAAGAGCGCCACGAAGGATAGAGTAAGGCTTTCCATCTTTAAAAAATCTCAAGAAAGCAATCGACAAGATACAGACAATCAATCCGATTCCCGAAAGCACGAGTGGAAGGTAAATTCCCATGTTTCGCAACGCTGCCTCTCCAACAGTAGCGCTATCCGCAACAAGAGGAGCTAAGACAGTAGGACTCAAAGTTTGAGCAAGAGCAATCGCCGCAACCATGGCAGCAATGTAACTTTCAAAAATATCTGCGCCCATTCCCGCAACGTCACCCACGTTGTCACCGACGTTATCGGCGATCACACCAGGATTACGTGGGTCATCTTCGGGGATACCCGCAATAACTTTTCCTGCCAAGTCAGCACCCACATCCGCAGCTTTTGTGTAGATACCACCACCCACACGTGCAAAAAGAGCGATCGAAGAAGCGCCCACACCAAACCCGTGAACCATTGAAGCAAAGTCTTCGCTGGTAGAGAAATATTTAAAGAGAACGCCCATTCCGATCAAACCAAGTCCTGCAACACAAAGACCCATGACAGCTCCGCCATCAAAAGCAAGAACAAGAGCCTCTCCACGACCTTTCGTGCGAGCTAACTCGGCCGTACGAACGTTCGAATGAGTCGCCGCTTTCATTCCAATAAAACCTGCGAGGAGAGACAACAAAGCTCCCGACAAAAAAGACAATGAGGAAAGAATATTGAGAGACACACTCAACACTAAAAAAATAAAAATAGAATAAACAAAAAGAATTTTATATTCCCGCATCAAGAAAGCCATCGCACCTTCGCGAATATAACTTCCGATTTCGATCATTCTTTCGTTTCCTGGATTTTGTTTTTTCACTCTGAGATAGAGTATCCAAGCAAAGACAAGAGCCACAGCGCCAATGATTATGTATAATGATGCATTCAACATAGAGTGATTATGTTCTAAATGAGAGAAACACTTTCGTAAATTTATTTTTTAA
Source organism: bacterium (assembly GCA_037137635.1). Lineage (GTDB taxonomy): Bacteria > Bdellovibrionota > UBA2428 > UBA2428 > UBA2428 > CANIGN01. The sequence continues at coordinate 4,790 of JBAXJW010000095.1, forward strand.
AAAAAGGTAAGAAGACTTTTTAAAAGCGTTCAGCCACAAAACAAAAAGCAATTAGCTTCTCAGTTCACGGATGAGCGCTTTTCAACAGCGTTCTACCTACGACGTAAAAAAGCTTCTTACCAAGAAGCTTTTGTGACGCCCGGAATAAGACCCTCAAGAGCCAATTCACGGAACTTCACACGGCAAAGGCCAAACTTCTTGTAACAACCACGACCACGACCAGTGATTGAACAACGAACCCTTACGCGAGTCGCTGATCCGTTACGAGGAAGCTTCTGAAGCTTTTTCTGAGCTAAAAGCTTTTCTTCATCGCTCAACTTAGGATCAAGAGTTTGCTTACGCAATTCAATGCGTGAAGCTTTTTGTCTTTCGCTCATTTTGATTCTTTTTTTGTTGCGGTTCACAACACTTTTCTTTGCCATTTACTTTCCTTTTCCTTCATTAAAAAACTCGTTTGCACGAATATATCTTTCTTAAATTTTTCAGCCAACTTTTCAAAGTATGAATAAACTGCGGGTCGTGTCCAATCCTGAAAGCCCACAATCTTTTCAACTTTCCACCCCTGAGGACTTACAACAAAAGTCTCAGGAAACTTCTCAGATCCCCAACGAGTTGCAACTTCGCGCTTTGCATCCAAGAACAAACGATTTGCTGGAATATCAACAACGTTGGCTTCCAAAAATCGATCAACCTTTGACCAGTCTTCATCAATACTCACAAAGTAAAAGCGAACACCCTTACTTTCGAGTCTTGAAGCCAATTCACTCATCGCTGGCATTTCCTCAACACAAGGAGCACACCAAGTAGCCCAAAAACTTACGATTGAAAGTTGATTCTTGGAAAAATCAATTTTCCCTTCATCTCCTTTGAGTCTAGATTCCAAACCCTGAACGGAAGCTGTTTTTTCAACCTTAAAAGGAACAATCACCTCGGGCTTACCAAGACTTTTTCCACTATGCTCGCTGAAGTACACCCATCCTAAAACAGGCGTTACAATCAAAACGCTCAGCTTGAAAAATCTATCCCAGAAAACCTTAGTTGAGCTCATTTAGATTTTTTTGCTTTTTTTGCAGGCGCCTTTTTGCTTTTCTTTTCAGCTTTTTTTGAATCTTCAGCGCTTTCGTCACCAGCTTCTTTTGCTTTTTTAGCAGAAGCTTTCTTTGCAGTTTTCTTTGCATCTTTTGCTAACTTTGTAGAAGCTGCAAATCTTTGCTCCAAGCCTTTTTCAACAAGACCTTCGTCAACCCATTCAACAAGCGCCATATCAGCGTTGTCACCAGGACGTGCTTGAGCAAGTTTCAAAATGCGAAGATATCCACC
>JBAXJW010000096.1:0-6109 GCA_037137635.1 bacterium
GCCGCCGTTTGACTTTAAAAAAGTAAAATGTCGCTGCGAAAATCGAGAAGAAAAACAGAAAAAGGAGCCATGTAACTTTTTGGCTGTCGGGGAATGTGCGCTTAATGCAGTCAATGACCATCCAAATCCAAAATGCAAATAATACAAGTGACACAGCTATGATAGCAAAGAACCACGGGGGCAATTTGAGTTCGAATTTGTGAAAATTAGTTTCAGTGATCTTCCAGTCATTCCCCTCGTGTTTTAAAATGAAATAAATGCCCGGTCCGCTCTTAGAGCTGTTGATGCTTTTTACGCTGAAATATCCCGACACTTTGATATGGCCATCAGGAAGCTCTTCAAATTCACTTAGCTCCTGAGACCAAGTAATCTTTTGACCTGCCAGGGTGGAGCGAATTTCCTCTTTAGCTGCTGGAGACATTTCTTGAGCTAAAAACTGATCAACGTTCTCCACCTTCTGCTCGTTAACTGCGGAGACCAACGCCTGCACCTGTTTGTTGATATCCAGTTTTGTTGAAGAATCCACCTCTGCGAACGCGAATTGACAGAAGATTCCGATCGCGAATAGAGAAACGAGTATATGCTTTGCCATATACTGCAATTCTGAGTCAAAACCCTAGGTTATGCAAGTGCTAGTCGTCGCTCCTTGCCAGGAGTTCTAATGAATACCGTACTTCCCCGCCATTTTCAGTTTTGGATCCGTCTCTACTAACGGCTGGATCCCGATTGTATCTCTGCGTTTGTGTGCCCCCCCCTTTTCTGAGACTGAGACCCAGAGCCGAGACTGAAGTCTCATAGTCTCAATCCGTGAGACTCGCCGAGACTCATGTCTCACTTTCATTTCATACACTTACTGTTTTTGCCTCTCTCCAAAATCGTTGGCACGGCCTTGCTCTATAGACCTACGCGAGCGGCACCGACTCAAGCAGTCCAACCGACGTGTATTCTTACTGTCAGGCATTCTGAGATGCGGAGACTGCGGTCGGGCACTCATTGGACAGGCCTCTCACGGAAAAAACCTCGTTCATCGTTACTATGGGCATAAGTTGGTCGCAGGCGAAGTCCTGAAATGCAAGTTCACAAGGTTCCGCGCTGATGAAGTAGAGGAAGCCGTCATCAACCATTTGGATGAGGTCTTGCTTAGATCGGGCTACTTAGACCAGATCGAGCGGAACTTGGAAAAGATATCTGGTGAGAGATCCAAGACGGGCACGGCCGACAAGTCGAGACTGGAAAGGCAGCTTAAAGTGGTTGAAGGGGAAATCGATTCTGTATTTCAGCTTCATGCTCAGATGTCCAATGACCCAAGCGTCTCGGTAATTATCCGAGAGCGCCTAGACAAATTGGCAGACAGAAAGAGGACGCTTAACCATTTGCTCGAAACTCTGAAGGTTTCGAGCACGGAAGGGCTGGATGCTAAAGCAGCGAGAGGTGTCCTGGAGTCCCGAGTGCGTGAATTTCAGGGCGGCTGGCGAAAGGCCACTCCAGTCATTAAGAAGCGGCTCCTGCGCCGGGTGATCCAGAACTTGGTCTTTACGGGCGATGGCCTGAAAACCTACTACGTCCTGTCACCGGAGAAGGCGATCGCAATCCAATCCGAAAATAAAAACGGGACACCGGGGGCTAACCCTGGTGTCCCTTCTTATGTTTTGAAACGTCCGTCAGTACTTATTCTGGACCAAAACGCGTCCAGTTTTTATATTGGTGGAGGCGGTGGGAGTTGAACCCACGTCCGAAGCAGCGAGGCATTGGGCATCTACGCGTGTAGTATCTGACTTAATTTAAAAACAAAGCTGACTCAGAAACTAAGACTACTTTGTTTCGATCCGCAGTAAGGTTTCGGGTCTAATGGCTGCTGAGCCCAAAAGTTCCTAGTCGTCATAATGACAAAGTTTCAAACACCAACGACCGAGACGTCTGAACTTCGGCTACTTATATTAAGCAGCTAATGCTAATTGGTTTGTGCCAACTAATTTTTGCACGAATTGATTTAAGAGTGCTCGTACTCACTCTACGCGCCACCGAAATGCTCAACCGTCCGTCGAAGCCTGGCGCCCCCATAAGTTAATCTTATAACATACTTCGCTTTGCGAGATGACAATTTTCCTTTTGGGTAATTTCTACTTGGTTAAGTTGAACAAAATGCTGACGTTTTTTGCTAAGATTTAAAAGAAAAGAGGGTACTTGAGTCTCCAGTGTTCTGGAATCTTCACCGATAATAATAAAGATATGTCGATGGAAAGGTTCGGAGATCTATTGCTTATGGAGAGACTTGCGGCTGGAGGTATGGCCGAAGTTTTTCGTGCAAAGCAAATGGGTTACGGAGGCTTTGAAAAAACAGTTGCTGTGAAACGTATTCTTCCTCACTTTGCTGAGAGTGAAGAATTTAAATCAATGTTTCGCATGGAGGCCAACCTTTCGGCTATGCTTCAACATTCAAATATTGCTCAAATTTTTGCGAACGGTGAAAATGACGGTTATCTTTTTCTTGTGATGGAATTTGTCGATGGTAAAAACCTTCGGCAACTTCTTGCACGTGCAGACAAGTTGCAATTCCGAATTCCTATTGAGATTTGTTGTTTTATTGCAGGCGAATCACTGAAGGGTTTGGATTATGCGCATCACTTTATCGACGAAAAAACAGGCGAGCCGATGGGAATTATCCATCGCGATGTGAGTCCACAAAATATCATGATGTCCTACGAAGGATCTGTGAAGGTTGTGGATTTTGGAATTGCGAAAGCAGCTTCCAAAGCTGAAAGTGGGACTAAGGCTGGAGTCCTCAAGGGTAAATTTGGATACATGAGTCCTGAGCAGGCTAGAGGAGCAGATCTTGATAAGCGTTCCGATGTTTTTGCTATGGGTATTGTTCTTTGGGAGCTTATTACTCAGAGAAGATTGTTTACTCACGAGGATGAATTAAGAACTCTTGAAAAAGTTCGAGAGTGTAAGGTTCCCAAACCGAGTGAAAAGAATCCAACGATTCCTTATGCTCTTGAGAAAATTGTCCTGCGCGCTCTCGAGAAGGAGCCTGGTGTTCGATACAATTCTTGCGGTGAGTTTTATTCAGATCTGGCTCGATACATGAATGATCGTCATCCAACTTTTATTCCGACTGATTTTGCAAAGTTCATGAAGGAATTTTACAAAGAAGAAATTGTTGAAGATAAAAAACGTCGTGAAAAATTAAATCTTGAAGCTCCTGCTTTTCTTGAGAAAAACCCACTTCCTAAAAAGAGTGGTAGTGGTAAGGACCAAACAGGTGCAGATTCCTCAAGCGAGGAGAATACGGATGTCTCTGAGATCCGTCGTAAGCGCGGGGATACGGGTCTTTCTTCAGCAGCTTTTCGTAATACTCTTAATCAGGATCCTTCGGGTAGTTCTTCTTTGAGTAGTGTTGCGATAGCAGAAGGTACAAGTTCAAGAGTAAAAATCAATACGAATACCGCGCAGGTTCAGCGTGCTTCAGCACCTATTTCACCTGTCCATAAGCCAAGCGTTTTTGAGCAACTTCGTCCAGTCCTTGTCTTGGTTATGGTAGGCGTAATTGGTTATTACGCTTTTAAAAATCTTCCTGAACTTACTAAAGCAGCAAATGACATTAAAAGCGAAATTGCTGCAGACACTTCTCAGAATTCTGATCAGAGTTTAGCAGCTTCAAATGCAAAATCTTCGGATCCTACTGAAGTAAACAGAGCGCCCACAAGTGTGCCTGAAGTTAAACCTGAAGACATGAAGAACGTTTTTGTATGGGCACCCAACAAGTATGATGTTTATGGCTTGCTCAATCTTAGCAGTGTTCCAGATGCAAACCTTGTCTTTATAAATGGACAAAAGTTGGTGGATGCAGGTTATGCACCCATAAAAGGACCGTTAAAGAATTTACAACTACCTCCTGGAACTTATCAAATTGAGCTAAAAAACACAGTTTTTGGTGTTTTTAAGTCTGTTACGGCTGTTGTGGAAAAAAATAAATCCATACAAGTGGATGCAATTCTTGATCAACGCTAAACTTCAAGAGAAGTGAAAAAAGTTCCTTCTTGTTTTTTGGTTATTGGCATTTTGCTTTCAATTGCTTTGCTCGTTTTCATTACGCGAACAAAGGTTGCCCAGGTTCATTCAAGTGAGCGGATGCCTCAAGTAAATTCTCAAAGCTTTGTTCTATATGTGCCTTCCCCTTATGAGCTCTTGATGGTCAATGAAAATAAAGACTTATGGCCTCGTCGCTTCAGTCGCCAAATGCCACCTTCCGTAACTGATTTGCCCATGATTTATTATTCTTTTTTAAAAGCAAATCCTAGAGATAAAACTAATATCGATTTTTTTCGCTCACTCGCTATGACTGCAAGCCTTGAAGAGTGGGATGCTTTTAAGGATATTCTTTCCTTCAAGTTCCAGTTCAAAAAACATACAGTCGTCACGCCTAAAAATCTTTTTCAGTGGGTGAAGAGTGAGAAGTGTTCCATTTATGGGCAAGAAGTAGCTTATCGTCTTCTTCAGTGGCAGCCTGAAATGCTTGGCGAAATCCTTTCATTTTTTAATTTATGTGACGCAAGTTCTTTTCATAGCTTTTGGCTTAAGGTTTTAATGGAGCAAAAAAGTAATAATCTTGAAAAGCTTAAGAATTTACAAAACTTTATTCAGGCTCGAAGAGAGAAAATAGCAATTGAAACGTACGAGTATTTTATTTTAACTCAAGCTTTTAATGTTTTGGATTTAAGGTTGGCTCACGAATTATAAGTAAATAATTAAAAATTTATATTGGAAGGGTTTCTCCGCGAAAATGTTTTTCAATAAGAAACTTTAACCATTCAATTTCTTCTTTTCGGGCACGGCGTTCGAGTGTTAATTTTTTTGAGTTTTGTTCGAGATTGAGCATCCAGTGGCCTTTGGTTGCATAGCGATCTTTTTTTTCATTCGTTTGGGCTTTGATAGAGGCTGTGTTTACGGCTCCAATCCAGTTTTCCTCTTTTAAGTCATTGAGGGTGAATCCTTTAGCTTTAAACTTTCCCCATTTTAAAAAAGCAATTTTTTTAAAACGTAAAAGATCAAAAAGTCCGTCGGTTCTTCGAGTGATGATAACGTTCTCTTCAAATGAGAAACATAGAAATGCAATCAAGGGATAGGTCACTAATACGCTCACAAAAAATCCCACAATGAGTTGGTCCCAGAATCCACCTTCTTGTTGCATAAGCTTAAATAAGGGAGCCGCTGCAAGAGTCATCACGCCTAAAAATACAGCAATAAATAAAAAAGCTCCGCCCATAGCAAATTTTCTAAAATGACTACACAACTGCAGGCGTTCAGGAGTGGATTTACGAGGTTGGGGCTGAAGTGCAAATAAAAGACCCATGTTCGATAACTAAGATCAATTTTAATGCTCTACGGGTCAAGAGTTTTTTTAGAGGAAAGGGGTGCTTTAGGTGACCCTGGACGATTATTTGTCTAAACTTCGTTTTATGAGGCTTAGAACAAATACATGAAGGAAATCAGCAAAGAAAATTTCCGTAAATTAGCTTTAGAATATCATGAAGGAATAGGCACATATAGGCCTCGACCTGGAAAGCTTGAGATTCAAGCTACCAAGTCTCTTGTGAGTCAGCGCGATTTAAGTTTGGCTTATTCGCCGGGAGTTGCCGAGCCTTGCAAAGAAATTCAAAAAAACCCTGCAGATGTTTTTAGGTATACAAGTCGCGGCAATCTTGTCGCCGTTATTACAAATGGAACAGCTGTTTTAGGTTTGGGAAATATAGGTCCTCTCGCAGCGAAGCCTGTGATGGAAGGGAAGGCTGTTCTCTTTAAGCGCTTTGCCGACATCGATTGTTTTGATATCGAACTTGATTGCAAAAATAATGAAGATTTTATCAAAACGGTGAAGTCCCTTGAACCTACTTTTGGGGGAATCAATCTCGAAGACATTGCAGCTCCAGATTGTTTTGAAATTGAAAAAACTTTGCGTGAGCAAATGGATATTCCTGTTTTTCATGACGATCAGCACGGTACAGCGATCATTAGTGGTGCGGCTCTTTTGAACGCCCTCGAAATTGTGGGAAAAAAAATTGAAGATATTAAAATTGTTTTTTGTGGGGGGGGCGCGGCCTCTATTTCT
>JBAXJW010000097.1:0-6082 GCA_037137635.1 bacterium
AGCAAGTTCCTTGGCTGCATTTCTTTGATTAGGACCAAACTGTCCGTAATCTTTTAACTGAGCGCTGACTTCTTTTGATTTAGCTTGTGCAATATCCTTAGGTGACTTTTCTTCTTTTAAAGATTTTTGAATCGAAGATAAACGATCGCTTTGCTTTTGATCGAAGTCACTTAAATAATCATCTGCATGAAGCTGAGGAATCAAAGCCCCGAAAGCACCAACACAGAGAGTTGCTAAAATTCCGCGGTCAAGAAATTGTTTTCGTGAAAGCATAGAGAACACCATCCTTATTTATTGTAAGGCTTGGCGAAGCTCAGATATATGAAAACAAGAAGAGAATACGTCAAAAAACTGTATAAACTTTAGACAATTGTGAACTATTTATGTCCAAATTCAGTTCATTAATTAATTCGTTACGTCTGGGCTAAAACCACGTCTCATCAAACTTTCGCTGATGCAATAAGGCTCTAAGAACTGAAGCAAATAATCCGGCCCACCTGCCTTCGCACCTACACCCGAAAATCGGTAGCCTCCGAAAGGCTGTCGATTCACAATCGCTCCCGTAATAGGGCGATTGATATAAAGGTTCCCCGCTTCTAATTCTTCCTTCACTCTCTCAATACTTTCAGGATTTCGAGAACAAAGTCCTGCGGTCAAAGCGTAATCTGTGCTGTTCGCTATCAACAAAGCTTCATCTAAATCTTTTGCATGGAAAAGCGTTACAATCGGACCAAAGAATTCTTTTTGCCCGAGATCGCCTTGATAATCTTTGCTTTCAAAAATTGTAGGAGGCACATAATTTCCGTTCAATTGAACTGGTAAGTGAGCAGAGTAAACAACGTTTTCTTGAAATTGTTGAATTACATTTTTCAATCGATCACAGCTCACTTGATCAATCACAGGACCAACCTCGGCACTTTCTTCCCAAGCAGGACCCATGCGCAATGTTTTCACCGCTTCAACAAATCTTTCCTTGAAAGACTCATAAGCATCTCCAATGACAATCAAGCGACTAAGAGCACTGCATTTCTGTCCCTGAAAGCCAAAGGCAGACTTTAATGAATGCACCACAGCTTCATCAAGGTCCGCATCTTCGTCGACAATCAAAGCGTTTTTTCCGCCCATTTCGGCCACAACTTTTTTCACACATTTTTTACCAGGATATTCCTGAGCCGCGCGCATAATTTCCATACCCACAGATTTTGATCCTGTAAAATTAATCAAATGAATACGCGGGTCACGAACCAAGAGCGAACCCACTTCAGAGCCCTTTGACGGTAAAAAAGCGACAACATCATTGGGCACACCCGCAGCAAGCATCAATTCATAGAACGCTTGCGCGATTCGGCTTGAAGTCTCAGCAGGCTTAATAATCACTGAACTGCCGCATACGAGAGGAGCGACCGTCATTCCACACATAATTGCGAGAGGGAAATTCCAAGGACTAATCACCAGTGCTCGACCACGAGCTTTGTAAAAATAAGAATTCTTCTCACCCAAAGCCGATTCAACTTCACGACCCTTCATGAGTTTTAAATATTCATCCGCATAATAACGACAAAAATCAATCGCTTCACAAACATCTGCATCTGCTTCGCGGAAACTTTTTCCAACTTCCAAAGTCATGATGCAACTTAACTTCACTCGATGATCTTGAATCTGATCGGCAATCGCATGAAGAATTTTTGCACGCTCTTCATAGCCACGCTTTTTCCACTCTTTTTCACCTGCATCCAAAACAGAATGACATTTTTCAAGAGATTCAGGCTTTGCAAGTTTCAATTGAGAAACAATCTCAGAACGAAGCGATGGATTTGTATAAGATCGCGCCTCATAAGAAGATAACTCCTCGCCGCCAACCTGAGGCGCAATCATCGCAGCGCCTGCTTTGCGCAACTCTTCAAATGTTTTATTGAAATGATCTCGAACTTCACGGCGACTAAAATCCACCATCGGCTCAGCAGTTGTATGTCCTTTGAGCGCCGCTGCTTCTGAGGGAGGAACAGGCTTTTGCAACAAAGTATCTGTCGCTTTATCATCGACAAATTTTGCTTTCAAAAATCCGTCATTCGATGTGTTTTCTAAAAGACGGCGCACCAAATACGCCATACCCGGAAGCATTTCTCCCACGGGAGTGTATTCGCGAATTCGTAGCCCCTTTGAATGAAGAGCTTTCTTAAAAGGCTCAGCCATTCCATAGAGCATCTGAACTTCAAGTGCGCTAGGGGGAATATTTTTTTGCTCAGCAAGTGTGAGAGCATAAGCCAAGCTTCGAATGTTATGAGATGCAAAAGCGGGAATAATTGCAGGATAGGATTCGATCAAAAACTTAGAGCAGCGCTCATAGTTTGCATCTGTTTCCACTTTGCGTAAATAAACCGGACTCTTCCAAGCTCTTTGAGAAGAAAGAATGTTTTCGTAATCCCAGTAAGCACCTTTAACGAGACGAATGGAGAAGTGAGTTTTTCTTTTATCCGCTAATTTTTTGAGTCTCTCCAAATCAGAAAGCGCGCATTGCAAATAGGCTTGAATCACGATTCCAAAATGCGGATAGCTCACGAACTCATCTTCCATCCAAAGTTCTTCTGCAACAGCAATCAGAACTTCACGTAAATCGTTTTGCTCCATATCGAGATAAACAAAAGCATTTTTCGCAACAGCAGCTCGTAAAAGCTTACGCAAACGTTGCTTAATGCCCTCGACAGAATCTCTGAAATGCATGGGATCGATTCGTGAATACAAAGATGAACATTTTACAGAAACGTTTGTACGCGGAGTTTTTCCTTGAGGAGTATTCTCCAAAAGCTCTTGTTCTTTCCAACGAGAAACAGACTCCGGAAGTTTTTCAATAAGCTCTAAGTAACGACGAAAATAGCTATCAGCTTCTTCTTCGCTCACCACGGCTTCACCCAAAATATCAACCGTGAAGGAAAGACCGCCGTCCCAAAGTTTTCTCAAAACAGGCAAAGCCCCTTCCGCGTTTTCTCCGCAGATAAAGTTTTTGGCCATGCCTTCGACGTTTGACTTCACTGTGTTGGCAGCAATCTTTGAAAGCAAGCCACCACCCGCAGCAACGCCCAAAGCAGATTTCACAATAGGCGATACGTTGAGATCTTCTCGCACTAGATACATGCGAATATGATCCGAGATTTGATCCGCAGACTTTAGGCTTGGTAAAACATCCACAAAGCGAAAGAGCTCAATCTTAAAAGAAGGATCTTTGAGCGCCCAATCCATCATTTTTCCAGCCCAAAAGTTTTTATCAAAAAACCCAGGCTTTTCATCGCGAGCGGCTGTAAAAAGTTCGCGACCAATTTCAAGAACACGTGCTTCTGTTTGTGTATCAATTTCTGTATTTGTATTTTGAGCTGACATGCCCACCTCTAACATAAGGTTTTTATAACTCTTAGCCCTAGGCTTGGCTAGAGAAGCCCAGAAATAGCGAAATTTGCTTTTAAGTTAATTTTGTATATACTTGTATATACAATGTTTCTATTGGAAGTTGCCAAGGTTCTTGCCAAACACAACATCACCTATGCGATCGTGGGAGGCTATGCCGTCGCCCTCCATGGAGTCGTTCGGGGGACCGTCGACATAGACCTTGCGATTGCCATGGATGCCAAGAGCTTTGAAAAAATCGAAGCTGCCCTCAAAGAAATCGGCCTCGAAAGCAGACTTCCCCTTAAAGCCACAGAAGTTTTTGAATTTCGCAACGAATACGCCGCTCGCAAAAATCTAATGGCTTGGTCTTTTATCGACCCCTCTAACCCTCTACACCAAATCGACATCATGACCCTCATTGATGCTAAAAAAATAAACAAAATTCACAAAAAAATTCAGGGCACAAGCATTCCCGTTGCTTCTCTCAAAGACCTCATCGAAATCAAAGAAGCCGCTGGCCGGCCTCAAGATATCGAAGACGTTCGCGCCCTCAAAAGCTTGCTAGGAGTTCAAGGTGAAAATTAAAAAGGGTCTCCAAAAATTTAAGAAAAAAGATCTCTCTCAAATCGGAAATACTGACGCCACTCAAATTGCAAAGTTTCTCGAAGATTTTCAACATATGATTGCAGGCATCGACGATAAAACTAAAATGATAAGCCTCAGAGTTCCCGAAAACATTCTAAGCGCTTTTAAATTTAAAGCCGAAAGACAAAAACTAAAATACCAAAGCGTGATCATCGATCTCATGAGAAAGTGGATCCAAGAACAATCCCAATAAAAAAAATCCTTTAAGTTCGGCGCAAAAGACTTAAGAAAAACAAAACTGCACCTGCACTCACCGAAACAAGAATGAGCATGGACTGAGTATAATTTTCAAAACTCGAGCGAAACAAAATATCCTGAAAACTTCCTACTGCATAAGACAAGGGATTCAAACGAGATACCCACAACAATGCTCCCGACTTGATGGGAAAAGTCGCTCCCGACAAAAACCACATCGGCATCAAGACAGTGTTCATAATTCCATGAAAGCCTGCAACACTCTCAATCTTCCAACCAAAGTGCAAGGCAAGCGAGGCAACAAAAATAGCAATCACAAAAAAGATCACAAGACAGCTCGCAAACTCAACAATGCTTGGATGCATTCCCGCCAAGTATGAGATTGGCAAAAGTAACAATCCCTGAAAAAGAGCGATGAAGGAAGCTCCCAAAATTTTTGAAAGAACCATGGCCCACTTCGGAAGCGGACTCACAATCACTCCCTGAAGGAATCCAGAATTTCGATCTTCAATCAAAGAGATTGCGGCATAGATGGCTGTAAACACAACCCCCATGACCATCATTCCCGGAACGAAGTACTGTCTAAAATTTCCCGCTCCGCCCACAGAGGTGTTGTTACTCGCTCCATCAATTCCAAACCCTAAAAGGGCCCAGAATAAAAGCGGAGTTAACAAGGCTCCAATGATGCGACTTCTTTGTCGACTAAAGCGCTTCAACTCACGAACTGACAACGCAAAGGTTGCTGAAAAAGCTTTTGTAAAATTCACTTCAAAGCCTTTCCTGTTTTTTCAAAATAAACATCCGCCAAATTTGGCTTTGACCATTCTATACGTTGAATGTCTTGGCCCCACGCTTTTCGAAGTTCATCAAAAAGTTCTTGAGCTCGGGGAGTTGAGACACGAATTGTCTCTAGTTGAATTTCTGCTTTTTCCGATGGAAGCAATTGAGCCTTTAATTGCAGAAAACGATCCGCAACATTCAAAACTTCAATTTGTAAAACTTCAAAACCTAGTGAAGACCTGAGCACGGCAGGACTTCCATGTCCTACGCAAACACCTTCACTCATAAAGATTAATTCTTCACACTGCTCGGCTTCTTCAATCAGGTGAGTTGTGACCAAAACAGTGACTTTCTTTTCTTGAGAAACGCTTCTTAATTCTTCCCAAAAATCTTTGCGTGCTTGAGGGTCCAATCCGTTTGTGGGTTCATCGAGCAAAAGCAATTGAGGCTTACCCAAAAAAGCTTTAATAATTTCAATTCTTCGAGCCTGACCACCCGACATCTCAGCCACTCTTTTATCGATATAAGTCACTCGAAGCTTTTGCGCTAAACTATTGATTTCGCGAATAGCTTCCTCGGTATCCATTCCCAAAACTCGAGCATGCAACAGAAGGTTTTCACGACCTGTCAGAATTTTATCAAGGCTTGGAGATTGAAAACAAACACCCAACTGAGAACGAACATAAGACTCATTTTCTTTGAGCTTTTTACCATCAAAAAAAATCTCTCCCGACCACCCGTGAAGTTGAGTTGAAAGCACCTTAAACGCAGTGGATTTTCCACTTCCGTTTGGACCCAAAAGAGCCACCCTTTTAAATGATGGAACAGAAAAAGATAAATTCTTTAAAACAGAATCGCTTGCCTTTTGGGTATAGGCATAAGAAACATTTTTTAATTCAAGAAGTGACATTTAATTTTGACCTTCTTTCCGAACAAGCCACCAAATCCATCCAGCCAAACCCATTGGAAGTATCGCAAACAAGCTTCCCACCATAAGCATTTTTAAACTGGAAGATTCTTGGCCACAGCCCATACAAGCATGAGCTTGAACTACAAATAAAGCAGAATAAAAAAATAAACT
>JBAXJW010000098.1:0-6073 GCA_037137635.1 bacterium
TAACTATTCCGCTGTCTGTCAAAAACTCTGAATCTATTATGGTTGTTTTTGCTCCATACGATGAAAACGTTAATATTGATTCCGTTCAGCCTGTTATAAGAGAGCTTAAAAATTGGTAAAAAACAGTATCTTAACCAAAAATTCACATTCTAAAGCTCATTTTGTTGCGAAAATAAAGAGTGCGCTTTTGTTCCTTAGTTTTATTTTCTTTTTTTGTACTTAATGGATGCGTGCCTTTTCCGCTCGCTCTTAAGAATGGAAATTGTTTAGTTCAAGATCAAATCATTAATACTTATCATTTAGAGGGAGCCTGGAAGACGGAGACGGATGCTAATGGCGAGTTTGAAATGATTTATTTTGAAGCGCCTAATTTGTGGTTTAAGGATCTTGAAAGCTCGAGAGTTTCAGTGACGGCTCCAGGAGACAAAACGATCTATGCGATTCTTTCTCATCGCATGTGTAAGATCCATTGGAATGATGGAGCTCCTGATGCGGCTCTGGAAGTCGGAGCGTATGACATTCTCAATAATGAAAGTGCGATTGCTCAGCGTTCGTTACAAGTTGTAGATGGAAAAGTAGACTTGGTTTTAGCTGCAGAGTCTACAGCTGATTATATTAGTTATCATTTTAGCGATGGTTGTGGTGGTACTAAATTGACACTCAGTGGACATCTTGACGGTGGTTCTGGCGTTCAGACCAAAACATATACGCTGTATCAAACAGATCCTGCGGTTATCCAAGGCGTTTGCTCCAGCACAAGCTCCAATTAAATTTTGTTTGATGAAGCGTTAAATTATTGCCGCTTCTCTTTTCACTTTCAGAAGTGAACTTCCCTATAATAAAAAAATATGGCTGACGTGGATCTCGGCGAGCTCGAGCATTATTTGCGTATTTTTCAAGAGAATCCAGATTCACGCGTTTTCGCTCCTTTGGCCGATCTTTATCGAAGACTTGGAAGAATGGATGATGCGGAAAGAATTTGCCGTGAAGGTCTTCGAAGACATCCTTACTATGCGGGTGGGCGAGTGGCTCTTGCGCATATTCTCTTTGATCGAGGGCAACTCAAAGAAGCCTTTGATGAAGTAGAGTCCATCGTCACTTATTATCCGGACAATCTTTTAGCGCGAAAGATTTTGATCAAAGCATTGCTCTCTTTGGGTCAGCGCGATCGAGCGCATCGTGAGTTAGAGGCTTTGAGAGCTCTTGCTCCAGAAGTGGCGGCCGACCCAGAATTACATGCATTCTTTAAATCGGGGGCTCCATCGGCACGGCGCTTTGAGTCGGTCTCTGATTATCTCCCTCAAAGCCTTCTAGAAGGTCTCAAGCTTCAAGCGGCAATTCTTCAGCGTCTTATTGCAAGCATTTAAGGCAAGTATTTGGGCTCCTTTCCATCTAACCTTTGACTCTTAGCGAGGGCGGTTCTAGATTTTAGCTCAGTTATGATTGAATCTGGTGATCTTAGAAAAGGGTCTAAAATATTGATCGATGCCGCTCCTTATGCCGTTCTCGATGCTCAGCACGTGAAGCCTGGTAAGGGGAGTGCTTTTGCTCGATGTAAATTAAAAAATCTCGAAACGGGTCAGCTTCTTGAGCGGACTTTTAAATCTAATGAAAGTTTCGATGAACCCAATCTCGAGTTTGTTGAAATGCAGTATTTATATTCTGAAAATGACATGTTCATTTTTATGAATACCGTCAATTATGAACAAATCAATCTCAGCTCAAAGCTTATTGGTGATCAGAAAATGTTTCTTAAAGAAAACATTAACGTCGGAATTCTTTTCTATAATGAACGACCTATTAACGTGGAACTTCCAACTTTTGTGGAATTGCCCATTGTTTATTGTGAGCCTGGTTTCAAAGGTGACACAGCAACAGGGGCTTCTAAACCCGCAACAATGGAAGGTGGATTGATTGTGAAGGTTCCTCTTCACATGAAAGAAGGCGATATCTTGAAGGTTGATACTCGCACAGGGGATTACGTTGAAAAGGTCAACAAGTAAAAATCGCGTCAAAGGAAAAGCGAGGGGTTCATTGAAAAACGTGACAAAAGAAAAAAGTCTTTCGCCCAAAAAAGTAAACGAAATTAAAGAAGTTAAATCCGGTGCTTTGAATCGAGATTTATTAAGAAGCTTCACGGAGTTTATGCGTGAAGAAGGTCTCGTAAGTTTTAAATTTAAAAGCAAAGAGTTTGAAGTTGAATTGAATTTTTCAAATTCACAACCAGGCGCTCTTCCTTTGCAGCAGTCTGCTCCGCAAATGAATCATGCTCCTGCTCCCGTTGTGGCGACAACTCATGTTCCCGAGCGAAATGAAGCTCCTCAAGCCTTTACTCCTCCACCAACAGCGACTCGACCTCCTCTGGCAGCTGCTGAAAACACACGAATCATCAAGTCTCCTTTTGTAGGAACTTTTTATCGATCAGCAGGTCCTGGTAAAAGTCCTTTTGTAGATGTTGGTTCTGTCGTGAAAGTAGGGGATGCGCTTTGTATTCTTGAAGCGATGAAGTTGATGAACGAAATCGAAGCTGAATTTAAATGCAAGATTCTAAAAATCTTGGCGGAAGATGCTTCTCCAGTTGAATACGGAGAAGCTCTTTTCGAAGTTGAAGTTCTTTAGTTTGAAATTAACTTAAAGTTTAATGAGGGTATAAGATGAAAAAAGTATTAATTGCAAATCGCGGGGAAATTGCGCTTAGAATTATTCGATCTGCTCGGGAATTGGGCATCAAAACTGTTGCGGTTCATAGCGAATGTGATGCCACAAATTTACATGTAAAAATGGCTGATGAGAGTATTTGTATTGGTGGAAATCGCGCAAAAGATTCTTATCTTAATATTGTTGCTCTGATGTCTGCGTGTGATGTGTCGGGTGCTGATGCGGTTCATCCTGGATATGGATTTTTGAGTGAGCAAGCACATTTTGCTTCTACGGTTGCAGAGTGTGGAATTACTTTTATTGGACCTAAGCCTGATTCCATGAGGAAACTTGGCTCAAAAGTGAGTGCGCGTGAAATTGTTTCTAAATCGGGAGTTCCTGTTTTGCCTGGAAGTGGCGTCTTAAAAAGTGTTGAAGACGCTTTGAGCATCTCTAAGGATATTGGTTTCCCGGTTCTCCTGAAAGCTTCCAACGGAGGCGGTGGTCGGGGAATGCGTATTGTTCGGAGCGAAGATGAGCTCAAAAGAGCATTTGAGTCTGCGCAAAGTGAATCAAAAGCTGCGTTTGGTTCTGGAGATATTTTCGTTGAAAAATTTGTTGAAAAGCCACGCCATATAGAAATTCAAATTCTTGCAGATCGCTATGGAAATGTGATTCATCTTGGCGAGCGCGAGTGCAGTTTACAGCGTCGTCACCAAAAAGTAATTGAAGAAGCTCCCTCTATGCATCTTGATGAAGAGTTAAGGCAAAGAATGGGAAAGGCGGCTTGTGCTGTAGCTTCTTCCGTGAATTATGAAAGTTTGGGAACTTGTGAGTTCTTGTTGGATGAACAAAAGAATTTTTATTTCATGGAAACCAACACTCGTATTCAGGTGGAACATCCGGTTACTGAATTTGTAACAGGAATCGATCTTGTCAAAGAACAGTTCTATGTCGCCATGGGTGAACGTCTTCGATACAAGCAAAGTGACATTAAACTCACGGGACATGCGATTGAATGTCGCGTGAACGCAGAAGATCCGTATAGCTTTATGCCAAGTCCTGGAAAAATTGAAAATTTGATATGGGCTGGTGGATTAGGCGTGAGAATTGATTCAGGAGTTTATCCTGGATTTAGTGTCCCACCTTTTTACGATTCTATGCTCGCAAAGGTAATTTGCTATGGGCACGATCGCAAAGAATCTAGAGCCAAAATGCTCAGAGCTCTGAGAGAATGTGTCGTAGAAGGAATTAAAACAAATATTCCTCTTCATAAAAAAATTCTTGAGCATGAAGATTATGTAAGTGGCGACACGTATACAAAATGGATTGAAGAAAAGCTTCTTGTTTAAGGGCGTGTATTTGCCAAATACTTCTTTTGGCCACTAGACTGAGTCTATGGCGAGAGACATTGATGCTTTAAGAGATCAACTGTTGCGTGAATTAGGTTCAACGGGAGAAAAGCTTGAGTCTATCGATATTGATTGGGCTGTTGAATTAAAAGATTTTACGTCTCTTCCGGATTCAGATTTTCAAAAAATTGCTTTAGATTTAGCCGCTCAGTTTGCCATTCTCTCTGATTGGACAAACGCTCGTGATTGCATCAGACGTTATCGTAAATTAGATCCCACTCATGTTGAAGCTTTGATTTTTGAAATGCGATGCTTGTACGAGTTAGAAAGTTTCACGGAAGTTTTGGCTCTTGGCCAGACTCCTTTGTCAGAAAAACGGCACTTACTTTCAGTCAATTATTTGATGGCCATATGTTTTGAAGCTTTGGAAATGTTTCCGCAGGCTCGAAGTCGATACGAATCTGTCATCCGCCAAGATGTTAACTTTTTAGATGCATCTTTAAGGTTGTCGAAGCTCCAAGGCTTCGGCGGTCGATGATAGAATATAAGAGTGAAATTGGGTGTCTTTTGCTGCCTAAATTTCATATGAAAAAATAGTGTAGTTAAATGAAATTTTCGGGGCAGAAATTTTTTATTTTTTTGGGGTTTTTTCTTGTCCCCATTTTGTTCGTGGGTGCCCTTTTGCGCGAACCTATTGTGAATCGTGGATTATTGCGAATCACGATGAACATCTTGAAGAATCGTTTAGGGACTTCCATTAAAGCAAGAACATGGAAAGTTGATTTGTCTCGATTTGCGGTTGCAATCGAAGGAATTGAATTTGAAGAAAATAAAACAAAAATTTATGCAGATGAATTGAGAGCAGAGTTTTCTCCCCTCTTTTTGATGGTGGGAAGGGTTTACCTTTCAAGAGTTTGGCTAAATCATGTCTCCGTGAATGGTTCCTTGCCTTTTTCAAAAGATTTAAATTCAAAAAAATCCTTTGTTTTGGAAAATGAATTAAAAGATTTAGGAGAGGCCCTTGTTGAGGGACAGTCTCGATTAGAGAAGCGAAAATTAGGCTTCGAACTAGTTGAAATAAGCTCTTTAAAAATCAACACTCAGCAAATCAACATACAAGAGGCGGATTTAAAAGTTGAGAACTATGGAATTGGCCATTTAAAATTTGAATTTGTCGTGGAAGGTTTAAGTGGAGAAAATCTTCCAAAGATTAATCGCATACTTTCATCGGTTGTTCTTTATAAAGATCGACAAAGCTCTTACCTCAGTATTCGTCGTTTAAATGCTGAGTTGATGAATAAGCAAAACGTTCATTCTTCATTTGAGTTAAAGGGCCGCTTACCTGGAGATTTGTCATTGGAAGTTGTCTCTGACTTAGGTGAGCTTAATAAATGGCTTTTGGCTCAATCCAATTCAAAGTTCAAGGAATGGGCAAAAGAGAATACAACTTCAGGTTTTGTAGAAGTCATTACAACAGGGCATTTTCAAGGAGCTGGTTTTCAAAAAGCAGAATCGTCTTTGCGTTCTAAAAATTTAAAGTTTAACAATTTATCTTTCGCGGAACTTTCGGGCGATTTAAGTTTCGATGAAAAAAATTGGAATCTTTCAAAAGCTAAAGGTCGTTTCAATGCGACTCCTTTTGATCTAAAAGCAAAGAACTCTTTTTCAGTCAAAGATGTTCGCCTAGACAATGGAAGGTTGCAGGGAAGTGTTCAAGTAGAACAGCTTGGTCTCTGTGCTCTTTTGAGAGGGGTACGTATACCTGAGTGTTACGTCGATTTAGTCATGAGTGGAAGTGTGGATCTTGATGGAGGTCTGGATCCTATTAAAGTTTCTCCTCATGTTCAGTTGAAATTAGAGCCTTACACAGTTTTCTCGGATCCAGATGTTGGAAGTGGTCCTAGCGGGCGCCTCCTCAAAACAAAAGCAGCTCAGTTAAGCGGGGTTTTTGAATTAAGAGAAAAAAATCTTGATTTTAATGATTTAAATTTATCTTTTGGAGACGATACTGTTTTAAATGTTCAAGGGAATTTAAAGTACGCTCCCACTCGATTATTTTTAAAAGTTAAAAATGAATCAGCAAA
>JBAXJW010000099.1:0-6045 GCA_037137635.1 bacterium
AAATAAATTTCTCTCTTGTTTGTCGATGAATAAAAACAAAAACTGGACAAGAATCACTCCTGAGATGACTCCGTAAATTTGAGACAGCGACACACTCGCATCATCTTCAGGAAGAATCGAGCGTCCAAAAAAAATAAGAATCAAAACAATCACGATATACGCTAATGAGCGTAAAAGAAGAATTTTAGAAAATTGATTTTTTTTTGAAAGAATCTCGAGGAAGCCTTTATCCATTAACCGCCTCCAACAATATTTCCCATATTCATAATTGGCAAGTACATAGGGATAATGATTGAGACAACGACAGCGCCCATTACTAAAATTAAAATGGGCTCCAGGAGAGAAGTTAACCCACTAACCAGCGCATCGACTTCGTCTTCATAAAACTCTGCAATTTTAATAAGCATTTTTTCAAGCTCACCCGTTTGCTCTCCAATGGCGATCATGCTCACCATCATTTTGGGGATAGCTTTTTCTTTGCCAAGAGGCCCCGCAATGGTTGTACCTCCTTTAACCGCGCTCTGAACTCTCATGGCGGCCTCTTCAATTTCGAAATTTCCCGAAGTTCTTGCAGCAAGAGAAAAAGCATCCAAAATAGGCACACCCGCTTGAATGAGTGTTCCCAGCGTTCGACAAAATTGTGCAAGCGCTGACTTTCTTAAAAGCGGACCAATAACGGGAATCAAGAGCAGAAATGGATCCAGCTTTTTTCGAGCCTCTTCATCTTTAAAACCATAAACGACAGTTCCTACAATAGCTCCAACAATAACAATCATATGAAGAATATGACTTTTAAGAAAATTTGAAATATCAATAAGTGCTTGGGTTGGAGCAGGCAATTGTCCGCCCTGACTACTGTACATTTTTTGAAACATAGGAACGACAAAGACTAAAAGCGCAATGACAATTCCGAATACTGCAGTTAAGGCGATCACAGGATACATACTCGCTGAAATCATTTTTCGACGAATGGCTGCGATTTTCTCATAGTACACAGCTAAGCGATCTAAAATTTTATCTAGAGTACCTGAATTTTCTCCTGCACTTACTAAATTTATAAAGACCTTATCAAAAACACCTTTGTTTTTTTGAAGAGCTTCTGTAAGAGTCATGCCCTCTTGAACGTTCATCGCCATTTTAGAAATAACTTTTCCAAAAGCTAAATTCGGAGTTTGTTCCGCCAAAACATTTAATGTTTGAATCACTGTCATTCCTGCACTTTGCATCGTTGCCCATTGACGTAGAAAAACCGTAAAGTCTTTTAAGGCAGGTTTTGCAGAATTTCCAAAGAGGCTTCCTAAATCAAAATCTGCTTTTGCAGAAAGAACAACAGGAGTGATCGTACGTGGAGCAACACCTTGTTCACGAAGAATAGCTCGAATAGTGGATTCCTCTCCAGCTTCAAGCTCTCCCTGTACGGCTTGACCTGCTCGATTATATCCTTGGTAACGATATCTCATTGATCGTCTCCAACGCTTTGCAATTCATCTGCAGGAACTTCTCCACGCATGATTTTTTTCATCGTGTTTGTCTTCATTGTCTTCATTCCATCAGCGACAGCAATTTTCTTAATCTCATCCGTTGAAGCTCCGCGACCAAAAGCATTTCTAATGTTTTCTGTCATTTCCAAAACTTCATGAACAGCTCGTCGACCTACGCAACCCGTATTACGACAAGCAGGACATCCCTTTCCTCTCATCGGCTTAAACTTATCTAAAACTTTTTCAGGAAATCCTAATTTAATAAGATCATCCTTAGTTATTTTATCATCAACATCCTTACAATTTTTACAAATTCCTCGAACAAGTTTTTGAGCAACAACTGCTTTCAAAGCGCTATTGATCAAAAAAGGTTCAACCTGCAAATCTTTTAAGCGAGCCAATGTCGCGGGTGCATCGTTGGTGTGCAATGTAGAGAGAACCATGTGGCCCGTTAAAGCGGCTTTCATGGCAATACTTGCAGTTTCAGTATCTCGAATCTCACCTAAGAGAATAATGTCTGGATCTTGGCGTAAGAAAGCCTTCAAAGCCCCTGCAAAAGTAAAACCTACCTGCTCGTGCACCTGGCATTGGTTGATCCCCGCAAAGTTATACTCCACCGGATCTTCAATCGTTGAAATATTGACGTCCACTGTGTTGAGTGAGTTGAGTGCTGCATACAAAGTTGTTGTTTTTCCAGAACCTGTCGCTCCTGTTACCAAAGCCATACCCCATGGACTTTTAATCGCTTTTAAAAACTTCTCCTGGTCCTCAGGCTCAAAACCTAATTTATCCAAAGAAATAACCGCAGCAGATTTATCCAAAATACGTATTACGACTTTTTCACCATAAACAGTAGGACACGTGCTCACACGAAAATCGACTGTCTTTCCTTCAGGCAAACGAAAACGAATACGCCCGTCTTGAGGAACTCTGCGTTCATCAAGACGCATCTTCGACATAACCTTAATACGAGCGACAAGTGGTTTTTTAATTTGCGCAGGAGGTTTAACCGAATCGACCAAGTCGCCATCCACTCGAACTCGAACCCTTAAATCATTTTCATAAGGCTCAATATGAATATCCGAAGCGCGCCTGCGAATAGCATCAGTCAAAACGGCCGCGACAAATTTTACAATCGGAGCTGCATCTTCTCCGTCTAATTCATTACCACCACCAGAATCTTCTTTAACTTCTTCGACTGAACCCTCACTCAATTCTCCAGCGCTTAGATCTTTAGTCACTTGATCAATGGGAACGCCTATTATTTTTTCGAGTAAAGATTTAATTTGAGAAGCGGGTGCCAAAACAGGCTCTGGTCGAAGCTTCAATGCAAATCGAATCTGATCAAACACTGTATGTTCTGTAGGATCAGCAGTTGCAATGACGACAGTGTCTCCTTTAATTCCGATTGGAATAATAAAATTATTGGAACAAAACTGAGGAGTTAATTTAGCAACTAAATCTGGATTGACTTCAAAATTGGATAGATCGATAGCAGGCATCGAATACTGAACTGTAAAGAAATCAATCAATTTACGCTCATCAACATACCCTTTATCGACAAGAAGCCGAGCAAGTCTCTTTTTAGGATCTTTTTCTAGCTCACCCAAACATTCTTGGACGTGCGGAGTTGTAGCCAACCGATTTTTTTCTAAAAGATCACCTAAACGACGAGCAAGCATCTCCCATTAGTCCTTTGATGAGGTATCGGAAAATCTTTCAAAAGAAGTAATCAAATTCTTTATAAAAATCCCTTTTTAAAGGTGCGTTATCAATTTATTCTAAGGTGACAGTCTATTGACTCCTAAAGAGTGTCTCTTAAACTTAAATCTATGAAAATTGCTGTCCTCGTCAAACAATGTCCTGACACCGAAACGAAAGCAAAATTGACATCTAATAACCTCGATCTTTCGGGTGTTAAATTTATCCTCAATCCTTATGATGAATTTGGCGTTGAAGAAGCCATCAAAACTCGCGATGCCACGAAAGGCACGGCAACAGTTATTTCTGTAGGTCCAGATCGAGTCGTTGATGCTGAAAGAACAGCTCTTGCTATGGGATGTGACGATGCCATCCATATTAAAGTAAGCGAAGAAGAGTACAAAAACTGCGATAGCTATGTGATTGCAAAAGCCCTCTCTGAAGTGATCAAACAAAAAGGATTTCAAATTGTCTTCTCAGGCAAGCAAGCGATCGATGACGATGCTCTTGCTGTTCCCCAAATGGTTGCTGAACTTTTGGGATGGTCTCGCGCAACAGTCGTGACCAAGCTTGAAGGAATAAGCGAAGGTGTCATTAAAGCTCGTCGTTCAGTCGAAGGCGGCGCTGAGGAAGTTGTAGAACTCACTGCTCCTGCCGTGATTGCTGCAAACAAAGGACTCAACACTCCACGCTATGCTTCACTCCCTGGAATCATGAAAGCGAAACAAAAAAAGGTGGAAGTTATTCCTCTGGAATCGCTTGGCCTTGGAGCAAAAGATTCTCGAGTAGAAATCATTGCGGCTGAACTTCCCGCTGAAAAAGCTGCTGGAAAAGTTTTCAAGGGCACCCCTGAAGAACTTGCAAAACAAATCGTGGACGCCCTACGCAACGAAGCGAAAGTAATTTAAGGAGAAGATCATTATGGCAAAAGCACTCGTTCTCATTGAACAAAAAGAAGGCAACATTAAAAAAGCTTCTCTTGAAGTTGTCGCAACTCTCAAAGCAAACGGATATCAAGTTTCCACTATTTGTTTTGGTGACAATCTTTCAAGCTCGTCATCAAAACTAGCTTCTCAAGCTGGAGACCAAGGCGCGGAGACTCTTTATCTTGTAAATGATTCTTCTCTCAAGTTTTATCAACCTGACACTTATAAAGACACCATTGCAAAATCATTTGCAGATGGCGGCTACACTGTACTCGCAGGAGCAGCAACTGCGCTTGTAAAAGATCTCTTCCCAACTCTTGCTATCAAATTAGAAGCAGGACTAGTGACAGATTGTATTGATTTTAAAACTGAAGGATCAAGTGTGGTTGTAAAAAGACCCAATCTTGCAGGAAAATATTTCACAACGGTTAAAGTTAAAAGCCCCAAAGCAGCCTTGAGCCTACGCCCAAACGTTTTCAAGCTTCAAACTCCCAGCGGTAAAGCTGCAAACATTGTGGAACACCCAGCAGCTAAAGATTCCACTAAAACAAAAGTAGCGGCTGTTGAAGGGAACACTCAATCAGCTCGCCCAGACCTTACAGAAGCCGAAAGAATCGTAAGTGGCGGTCGCTCACTTAAGAGCGGAGAAAACTTCAAAATTCTTGAAGAACTTGCAGATGCCATTGGAGCTGCTGTCGGTGCTTCGCGTGCTGCAGTAGACGCGGGCTTCGTTCCACACGGAATGCAAGTCGGACAAACTGGAAAAACCGTGAACCCTAATCTCTACATTGCGTGCGGAATCTCTGGTGCCATTCAACATTTAGCGGGAATGAAAACTTCTAAAATCGTTGTGGCTATCAACACAGATCCTGAAGCGCCTATCTTTCAAAAGGCTGACTACGGCGCGATTGGCGACTTATTTCAAGTTGTCCCCGCTTTGACACAAGAATTTAAAAAACTTTTATCTCAAGGATAAAATTTTAATTAATAAAAAAGGAGCGATCCATGATCCAAAATATTGTGCAAGAACTCATGAAGAAGTTAAACCTGACTGAGGAACAAGCCAAAGGCGGTCTCGGATTGCTCCTTAAGTTTTGCCAAGAAAAATTAGACAAACAAAACTTTACAAAAGTAACAGACCTTGTGGGTCATAATTGGCAAGAACTCATCAAGTCTGCTCCCGACGCTTCTGCTTTCATGGGAAAACTCAGCGGTTTTGCTTCTGTGTTTGGAGAAAAAGCCGCTCAACTTGGATCGATGGCGAGCTTTGCTTCAGGATTTAAAAAACTCAATATCGACATTGGCAAAATTCAACAATTCATTGACGTAACGCTCGACACTCTTCAAGAAAAAGGCGGGCCGCACGTCAAAGAACTCATTCAAAAATATCTTAAAAAATAATTTTTAAATCAGTGAAAGTTCTTAAGCACGAGCAATTCACGATTTCCCATAAGATCCAATATTGAAGTCTCAGGAACTCTCTGGCTCATAATAGAATGAAAAAGAACAATTTCGGACTTTGGAAAATATTTTGCAAAGACATGCAAATTCTCAGGCTCGTTATCCAAAGAACAAACAACCTCATAACGACGAGCAATATCCTGGGATGCCTCTTCCTTGAACTCAGCGTCTTCCATACTCCATCGAAAACGTGGCTTTAAAACAAGCTCCGTACGATCTCCGATTGGGAATTTGTTCTCTGTTAAAGAGGCTCGAGTTCCTTCTAAGGAACGAGCCACATCACGACCCGTTAAGTAGACTATTTGAAATCCTTGATTCCAAATTTCATTTACAAATTCTACAGCGCCCGGATAAGGAAGATCGTGAAACATAAACTCACTCGAAAAAAAGTGATGTTCCCAATAAAGCTGAAATGCCTTCCAAATCTCAAAAGATTCTTGTTTCGCTTTTTCCACAGAAATCCCGTGATCGACAAG
>JBAXJW010000100.1:0-5962 GCA_037137635.1 bacterium
TGGGCTTTGGAGCGTGATCTCGATATCGTTTTAATTAAAGATCAGGATTTGTCAGATCGTTTATTGCCAGTTGGAAGACTGAGGGAGTCGTCTGCAGCTCTCAAGAGGGCGGATCTTGTTTTAAATTTAGATAAGGATTGTCACAAGAAAACGTCGCTTTCTTTAAAGGGGAAAGTTTTTTCTAAAGAGCAAACGATAGCGATTACAACAAGAGCTGGAAGTCAGGAGATGTACTTTGATGATCTTTCTCAAATCATTGGATTTTCAATTCAAAGAAAAGAGTTTCAAGATCACCTTTCGGGTGATGTGTTGAGAAAAGAACTCTTAAGGTTAAAAGCAGAGGTTAATATTTTGATTTTGGGGATGAAAGAGGCGGTGAAGTTGTTTTCTGCTCAAGAGCTTTTAAATCAAGACCTCGTCAATCAAAAAGATTTTTTAAACTTGAATTTTTCTGGAAGGGAATTTCAGGTTTGCCTTTCAAGACTTGATTTGGAATGGGATCGCTCAAAGTTCAAGGAGTTGTTTGGGTCAAGGTTAAAGGGATTTCAAACATGAAGGTTTTGATTCAAATCTTAGGTTGGTTGTTTTTTCGCCTTCTTCAAGTTCTTGGATGGCTTATACGAATTCTTCCTTTTTCTTTTAAGCAAGCTTTAGCGTATTTTGCGGGATGTTTTTGGTTTTACGTCCTTGGGTTTAGAGCTCGTACCGTTTTGTTGAATTTATCCTATGTCTTTCCTCGTTTGAAGGAAGAATCGAATTCTGAATTTAAAAAAAGAATTTATTCTTTGGCGCGAAGAAATTTTCAGAATTATTTTTTACTTTTGTTTGAATGTTTAGAGAAAACAACTTGGTCTTATGCAACTCTTCAAAAGAAAGTTCGTATTTCGGGCTTGGAACATCTCAAGAAAGCAACTCAAGGTGGCAAGGGCGCATACATTCTTGCGGCACATATCGGCAATTGGGAAGTCATGCTTGCTCTTTCAAAGATCGTCAACATCCCCTTATCTTGTATCGTTCGTTTTGTGAGGAACTCTTTTTGGGATGAAGTTTTGAAACTTTCTCGAACCTCATTCGAAGTAAATCTTTTATCAGAAAAGTCTTCTGGAATTACAGCGTTTAAAGCATTCAAAAAAGGTCATCTTGTCTGTTTTGTTTTGGATCAGCACACGGGAGAACCGCATGGTGTTTTAGCTCGTTTTCTAGGTTTAAAGGCTTGGTCGGCAAAGGGACTTGCCATTTTATCTTCTCGAACAGGTGGTTCTATAATCCCGACTTATTCCTATCGAGAAAATGGAATCGTGCACGTTGTTTTTGAAGAGGAGTTAGCAGTTGAGGATTTGGGTGAGTGCAAAGAGCCTGAGCAAATTTTAGCTCATGTACAAAGAGCGAACGATCGAATGGAAACATGGATTCGAAAACATCCTGAGCAATATTTTTGGGTTCATCGGCGTTTCAAAGCTCAATTTGACTACAAAAAAGCTACATTGCCGTTTTAATTTATTTTTTAAACTCAAAAGTTGCTTGAATAGGACTGTGGTCGGAAATTCTGTGAAAAATAAATTTCTGTTCCCAGTCTTTGGGGAAGAGATCGTAGAGTGCTAGTACCTTTTTTTCGACGACGTTTAAAGTTGCTTCTCTTCCTGCCCGAATCCAAATGTTGTCATAGGCTTTGTTGAGTTCTCGAGTCTTCAGATGAAGCGAGGTCTTCTCATTTTCAAAAGTAGATTCAAATCCATTTGTGCGAGCAATCTCAAAAGCAGGATGAGCATACGAAAGATTGAAGTCGCCTGAAACAATCGTGGGGTATTGGGTGGGGCCCAGAGTTGGATTTTGAAATTCGTTTTTTTCTCGGCTGAGTGCTTTAAAGAGCGGAATTAATTCTTCTTGAGGTTTTTTTCCCGAAGGCCTGAGATGTAGAGTGACGTAGTGAAATTTTTGAGCAGTAGGTTTGAAGAAAAAAGTTGCAAAGCTGGGAGGGCGACCGATTTCTTCGATGATGAGTTCTTTGATAATGGGCGTATTGATGAACGCAACTTTTGTGTGAGTTCCTCCATTTGAGTTTTTGCAGGAGATAGCTTTTCCTTCTGTTGTGACATAATTGATCCGGGAATCTCTCCAGAAAAAAGCAAAACGTTCGGCTTCTCGGCTTTGGAAAGAGGCGGGTTGTGAAAATCCCCAGCAAGCAGTTTCACCTTCTCCCCAAGCTTCTTGGATTTTTTCTCGAAAAAGCTCAAGGGCGCTTTCGAATTTTTGAGTGTTGATTTCTTGAAGCGCTATAATGTCTGCTTTTTTGAAATTTTCAGCCAGGATATTTATGATGTCCACTTTTCTTTCGAAAGAGGCCTCTTCTAGTTTTTTCTTTTTATCGTCACCAAAATTCAAAGCATTCCATGAAATGACTGTTAAATTTTCGGATTGCGTTGCGCTGGGGGTTCTTGTGGGTGTTTCATTTGATGGAGAATTTTTTAGAGGTGCTTTAAAAGCGTAGAGGGCAACGAAGATAAGCAGTGCAACTGGAGTGATTCTTTTGCGACTTTTAAACATGGCTTGAGTATAACTATTTTCCTTAATGTCTTGAAGTGAGAATGATTCCAAGAGCCATAAAAAGAACTCCCAAAATCTTTCTGGTTGAAAGAGTTTCGTTGAAGACTGCAAATCCTAAGGTCACGCTTAAGAATAAAACGAGCGCTCTTTTTACAGATTCAACAATTCCTGGATCAAAAAACTTAAGGGAGCCTAGTTGTGAGATGCCTGCTAAGAAAGCAAAAACAGAAGCTCCCATCCATAACTTCCAGGGCGCTTCTTTCAAGGACATATCCATTTCGTGCTGAGGAATTTTAAAAACTCGCTCGGCAATCAAACTAAGTGTGGTCATCCCCACAGTTTGTACGAGTCCGTGAAAAGGAATAGGCGCAAACTGCAAGCATTGTCGATCAAAGAGAATAATGAGGCCACAGCAGAAAGCGGCACAAAACATATAAAAAAGGCCTTTGTCTTTTTTGTCTTTCAATTTTGGAAAACCGTTCAGAACAATGGCTCCTGCAAAAATAATGACAGCGCCTAAAATTTGGCTCGAGCTTAATGGAATATGAAAAAAAGGTTGAAAGAGAAGAGCAAAAGTAGGCGTGAGAGCAAGAAGAGGAATCGCATTTGATAAAGGTGAAAGTCTGAGCGACATCACAATCAATATGTTTGCGCTGAGATTGAGAAAGATATCGCTGATTCCCCAAGGAGCGTATGAGTCGAAGCTCACGTCTGTGGAAGGGCTAAAAACATACCAGAGAGCATAAAGAGGAATTTGAGCACCCATGACTAGAGTGAGTATGCGAAAGGCCGAGTATTTTTCAGAAAGTTTTTTTCTGCAAATATCAAGACCAGAAAAAGAGAGAGCGCAAAGGATCAGAAGAAGGATTCCGGAAATCAACACATTCAACCCGCTGACTTGAGTCTAGGGCTGAAGTTCCAAGGGGGCAAGGCGCATTTTCAGACTCTTTTCTCTCCAGGGCTTCCGTGAAAGAATAAAGAAGTGAAGAGATACTTTTCTTATTTATTCATTGTCCTTTTTTTGGTGTGTTGCGCGTCTCAACTTAAAGATGCTCATGAAATTGTGACAGCTCCCGAAAAAATGCTTCAAAAGGTAGAGGATTTTGCTCCTCAAGCTGAATCAATAGATAAGGGTGATAAAAAAAGTAAATCCAAGAAAAGCAAAGTCGCAGCTTTGTCTTTAGAAAAAAATCGTAAGCCTGTAGAAGGTTTTGTCGATCAGTGGCCTTTTATGCTCAACGAGAAAAGTACCTTTGCTGTACGTTATGGATTTATCGAGGGGGGGCGAGCAACGATTGAAGTGGCTCCTCCTCAAAAGATTGAGGGCGAGTTAGCCCTTCATTATGTGACTCAGGCTCGCAGCGATAAAATTTTTGATTTGTTTTATCGAATTGAAGATACCGTTCAATCGTGGGTGCGTTTGAAGGATCATCTTCCTCTTCGACATGAAATTTTACAAAACGAAAGTGGAGAGTGGGGCCGCAGAATTGTGATCTTTGATCAAAAGAAAAAGGTACAGCATTTTTATAGCAGTACAACTCGCCCCAACAAGCCCACTAAAATCATTGATGAAAGCCATGAGCTTTTTAATAATCCACAAGATATTTTAGGAGCTTTATTTTTTTCACGCTTTATCAAAGACCCTAAGAAAATCATGTTTCCTGTT
Organism: bacterium; assembly: GCA_037137635.1. Classification (GTDB taxonomy): domain Bacteria; phylum Bdellovibrionota; class UBA2428; order UBA2428; family UBA2428; genus CANIGN01. The sequence continues at coordinate 4,211 of JBAXJW010000100.1, forward strand.
CATGATCGCTTTAAGCATTGGAACAATGAATATATTTTTGATGATAAAGAAGAATTGAATACAAAAGCAGGTGTCTTTCAGTGTAATCGCTACAAGCTCTATCCTCGTGTTCAGGGCAATTTAGAGCCGCAGGGAGACGCGCTTATTTGGATTTCTGATGATCCTCGAAAGGTTTTGGTTAAGTTTAAAATCAAAATACGAATTGGGTCTATTACGGGAGATTTGGTTGAATATCAACCCGGGGTTCCGTGGAGTTTGCCTCTTCCTGCCTTTGCGACTCCCATTGATTTGGATCCTTCAAAGGTTGTTTCAAACGAAGAAATTAAATAGTCTCTCTATCTGTGCAGGCATGGTTGATTCAAACATCTTTTTTAGGGGATGCGGTTTTAACGCTTCCTTTAATTGATCGAATTCTTGAAAAAGGGCATCGACTAAAAGTTATTGTAGCTCCTCGTAATAAAGCTCTTTTTGAACGAGCGCAAAACGAAGGCCTTAAAAAATATGCTGATTTATTAGATGTTGTAGTTTGGGATAAGAAAAATATTCGCTCTCCTTGGGCTCTTCATTCTTTTGCAAATGATTTAAGAAAAGATTTTATTCCCGAGAGAGTTTTTTGTGTTCATCGAAGTTTTTCTTCATCATTACTTGCGTATTTTTCTGGAGCTCGAGACCGTGTGGGTTTTGCATCGGGGGCTTCCAGTGTTTTGTATACTCATTGCGCTCCTCGCGAGTGGGAGAGCTCTCAGCATGAAATTGAAAAAAACTTAGATCTCATGAGAGTTTTTGAAAAAGTTGAAATCTGGAATTCTCGAACAGCGCCTTCTCTTTTGGGAACAAAACAAACTCAAAAAGATGTGGTCGCTTTTTCTTTGAGCAGTCCGTGGGAAACCAAAATTTGGGATTTGAATGAGGCTCTCAAATTGATGAAGCAGCTCGTTCAAAGAGGGAAGGAGCTTTGGGTTTTAGGGGACCACTCCTTTGTTCAGAGTGCCGAGTTTTTGGAAAAACAAGTCAATTCTCGTCTTTTTAAAAACTATGTTGCTCAAACAAGTATTCAAGAATGGGTTGATCTGATTTCTAAGGCAGAAGTCTTGGTAAGTGGTGATTCTGCAGCTGTTCATGTAGCGAACGATTTGGATGTCCCCACGATCGCTCTTTTTGGGCCCACGATTCCCGATTTTGGCTTTGCTCCTTGGCGTACACATTCCAAGGCGCTGGGAGTGGATTTAGCTTGTCGCCCTTGTGATATTCACGGGCCTCGAGTGTGTCCCTATGGGCATCACAGTTGCATGAAAGATCTAAAAGCCGAGTCGGTTGAAGGCTCTATTCAAGAAATTTTGAGCCTGAGAAGCTTGTGAGTCCGCTCGAGAGACGCTAAAAATTATTCTCAATGAAACTTGCATCTGTCAGATTGCCGATCGTGACTATTGATGGGCCTGCGGGTGCCGGAAAAAGTACGGCTGCTCGCTGGTTAGCCTATACAATCCAGTTCAAGCTCATTGATACCGGGGCTCTCTATCGATCCTTAGCTTTGATGGCTATGGAAAAGAACGTTGCTTTTGATGATGAATTTAAGCTTGCAGAATTATGCAAAAATTTAAACGTTCAATTTGGAAATCTTGAATTGCCCGTTCACCCAGATAAGGATGCGATCCCCCAAATTAAAATCTTTTGTAATGGAATTGATGTGACTGAAAGTATTCGCAGTCCAGAAATGGGCATGGCAGCCTCAAACGTTTCCAAGCCCCCCGC
>JBAXJW010000101.1:0-5916 GCA_037137635.1 bacterium
CTGAAGCTTATCTTTTAAATCGTGAATGGTTATGGGCGCAAAAACTTCAAAGACCTTACTTTTCACTGAAGATGGCGACGAGTTCAAATCATGTTTGGAAAAAAAAAGAAGGCGATCCTTGGATTACGAGTCTTGCTGCTCGGATGCATGCCATGAATCTTAGAGCAAAAGTGGATTGTCTTTTAACAAGTGGACAAACAGTTCGTGATGACAATCCAGCTCTCACTGTACGTCTTGAAAATGGTGATCTAGCAGAGCGACAACCTGACGTTGCGATCTTAACTCGACAAACTCATTTTGCTGTTAAGGGAAAGCTTTTGGAGCATCCCGCGATGGTGAGTGTGTATGATTGGAAGAATTTAGGAGAAGGTCTTCAACAACTTTTTTCAATTAAAAAATATTTGAATGTGATGCTCGAGGCAGGCCCTCGTTTGAGCCGAGATTTTTTAATTGAAGGATGTGTAGATGAGGTTTGGCGTTATGTGCATCAACAACCTTTGCCGGGAGCTATCGAAAACCTGTTACCTTTACTTCAGAGAAACTTAACTTTGAGTCAAAAAATTAAAATCGATGAAGATGATTCTTTAGAGATTTGGATTCATAAAGAGCGTGATGAAAAAAACTATTTTGCTCGTCTTTGATTTTGATGGAACTTTAGCGGATAGCCACGAAGAAGTTTTGGCGGCTATGGAGTATAGCTGTAAGAAGTTAAAACTAAGTCTTCCTTCTATAGAAGATTTGAGAAATACACCTGCAAAAGATTTAATTAAAAGTTTAAAAATAGGGCCCTATAAAATTTATAGGATGCTTCAGTATTCTCGTTCCTATTTAAAGAAATCCTCTAAAGAGGTGAGGCTTTATTCTGGAATGCCGGCATTGTTGTCGTCGCTTAATCAAAATGTTTTTCATTTTCATGTTGTTTCGACAAATACCCAAGAAAAAATCTTGAGAACTTTAAAAAATGAAGGTGTAGGGGGTTTGTTCTCTTCTGTTCAAGGAAGTATGGGGCTTTGGTCTAAAAAGAGTGCTCTCGAAAAACTTGCGCGAAAGAATCCTTCCTCTCAAAAGATTTATGTGGGCGATGAAGAGCGAGATATTCTCGCAGCTCAAGATGCAGGGTTTGAAGCTCTTTCTGTGGGATGGGGATTTAAGAGTCCGGAGCTTTTACAGGGCTTTCAGCCTCGATATTTCGTTCGCCATTTAAAACAGTTTGAAGCTCTTCTTCACAGTCTTGGTTAAACTCTTTAGTTGCTTGGAGAATAGCACTTCGTAGATTATAACGCGCTCATGCGAAAAATCGTACTTCTCCTTTTTCTTTGCAGTTTTAATGTTTTTTCAGCATCCATACCGGGTCTTGAGGAAGTCTTTCATGATTCTCCTTTGCCAAGGGTTTTGCAGGTTTTGCCTCAAAAGTGTTCATTTGAAAATTCAAATCATGTAGAAATTAAATACGATCAAAGTCGATTTTTAAGCGCTAAAGTTTGTCTGACAGAAACTATTGATTTGCATTTTATGATGTCCATTTTTGCGTTGCCAGTGGATTCTCAATTGCTTCAGTATCCCAGTGAATTATTGCCAACTCGACTCAATAAAACTTTTAGAAATCAAAAATTTTCAGTAACCGTTATTTGTTCTCTAGCAACTACAAATCCCTTTTGTGAAATTCAAATGCAAGAACTTGAATACGGTGCGCTTTATCATAATCCACGTTTTCAAAATGTTAGCTTGGAATTTGCTCTCAACGAAAAAAACGATTTCATCAATTTGAAATACGATTTGGATCAAGAGCTTACGGGAGATGCTCTTTGGTTAAAGATTCAAAAGATTGAAGGAAGTTCTTTTTCTCGAGTTCGATTTCAAGTTCAAGAATGAAGAAATTATTTTTAATTTTTTATTTTGGAAATCTTTTGCTGTGGAGCCCTCTCTTTTCTGAGGAAATAGGGACCGCGGAACTTCCCCTGCCTCCGATTTCAAAGGGGCTCTCTCTCAAGAATGACATGAGAAGTTCTCAAAAAAGAATCAAAGATATTTCATTTTCAAATGGAGATATTGTTTTTATTCGATCAACGAGTACGCAATCCAAAGCTTTAGAAGAAGTCACAGAAACTCATTGGACTCATGTAGGTGTTTTATTTCGTCTGATTGAGGAGATTAAAGAAAACAGGGAAGACAGGGTAAACAGTGAAAAAAAGGAAAAGAATTGGAAGCTTGCAAGCTCTCAAAGCAAATCTCAAAACAAACAAGAGAAGTGGTATGTTTTTGAAGCAAGCTCTCTGGTTCAGTTTACTCCTCTTGAGAAGTTTGTTGGTTCAAGAGCCCATGCGTTTTTGCGCATGAAAGATCCCTTATCAGGGGCGCAGGTTGCTTTGATATTTGAAGCAGCTCTAAGTCGCTTAGGAAAAGCTTACGACCTTTATTTCCTTTTAAGTCGCGACGGTGTTCACAAAGATGATTTCGATTATTGTAGCGAACTTGTTTGGTATGTTTTTGCAAAAGGAATTCGTATTCCCCTTGGGGAAAGAGTTCTCCTTGGATCACTCAATACAAAGGGGCAAGAAGCGGAAAAGCTTGTCAAAAAACGCTTTGCTCAAAATGCTCCGTTAAGTCTGACGGAATGGCAAAAGCAATATGTGATTCCTCCTCAAAGTATTTTTGAGTCTCCCTTGTTAAGGCGAATAGATTTGTAAGTATTTTCGGTGAATGTTAGTCATTCACAAAATGGCTCAAGCGGCAAAGATATTAGTGATTGAAGACGATCCGTTGGTGGTCGCTGCCCTTGAGGTTTTCTTGAAACCTCATACAGTCGAATATTACAAAACGCTTCCTGAGTTTATAAACAATTCAGAAGATAAAAAAACTTTTGATCTTGTGTTGTTAGACTTGTGTCACGATGACGATCCTGAAGGATTAGGAAGCTTGGAGCTTTTGCCGGATTTACAAAAGAAAGTAAAAAGCGCCGAAATTGTTGTTCAGTCGGGAGTCAACGACATTCCTGTCATGAGACGGTCTTTGCAGTTAGGCGCAAAGAAGTATCTTTTAAAAGATCATATGGCAGATGAATTGCCTATTTTAATTGATAATTCTTTAGAGTCTCGGCAGTTAAGGGATTTTCTAGATCATTTAATGATTGGAAATTCCAAAGTGATGTGTGATCTCAAGGAACGCTTAATCGGTTTAAGAAATCAAAGTAACATCGGTGATGTTTTGATCGAGGGAGAAACCGGGACAGGCAAGGAATTGTGTGCAAAGGCTTTGCATCGAGGAGGGCCTTTTAAGGCGCTGAACGTATCGGCTATTCCTCATGATCTTTTTGAAGCGGAATTTTTTGGAAGCGAGAAGGGTGCTTATACGAGTGCGACAACTTCGCGCATTGGGTATTTAGAAAGTGTAGAGGACGGTGTTCTTTTTTTAGATGAAATTCAAAGTCTTGCTCCTGCTCATCAGTCCAAGCTTTTGAGATTGATTGAGACCCGATGCTTTTCAAAAATTGGATCAACAGTCGAAAAAAAATTCTTGGGGCGAATTGTAAGTGCCTCCAATGAAAATCTTTATGAAGCTGTTCAAAAAGGCACCTTTCGAGAAGATTTGTATTTTAGATTGGCGACTACGACTGTAAGGGTTCCTCCTCTTCGTGCTCGTGGCAAAGATATTGAAAATCTTGTTGCTCATTTTTTAAAAACTTTTCAATCGAAAATGACGTTTACTCCGAAGGCACTAAAATTTTTAAAAGAATCTTATGATTGGCCAGGCAATGTGCGTGAATTAAAAAGTGTCGTCCGTAGTTTGTCTTTTGAAAGCAAAATGCCTTTTGTGGATTTAGAAGAAGTAGAAGATTTTTTTAAGAGAGAAGGTTCTTTGTTGAAGGCTCAAAGTTTAGAGGCTTCGGTTTCTTCTGTCATTCCTCGAATGGATTTAGGTTTTGATGAAAATGTTGAGATCTTTCAAAAGTGCCTCATGATTTGCGCTTTAAGCGGAAAAACTCAACAGCAAGCGCTTGAATCTTTAAAGCTTTCTCGAAGTCGTTTCTACGAAAAATTAAAACAGTTCGGCTTGTCTTAGTTTTTCATGTTTGAAAAGAATTGAGGATCAGAAAAAAGTTTTGGATCAATTTTTAAACTTTTTTCTTTTTGGAGAACTGACTCTTTGGTCTCTTTGAGTAATTCTTTCCAGTCGATAGAATCAAAAGTTTTGTTTTTATTGAGATTTTTCAGGTTTTTGAAATAACTTTCTCCATAGAAGGTTTTTAAATCATTTGGATTTATAAAACTTACTTTAATACTACTAGACGCTGTTAAGACACTGATGTTTTGTACGTTTTGGAGGGTATGGCCTTGAGGGGCTTGTTGAGGCGGTAAAATAAATCCTCCACTGTAGCATCCCATAAGAACTAGGTATTTCTTTGTGGAATGCGGAAGTTTGTTGAGAGCATTTGAAAGTCCACCAGGTGTTAAAAGGTAATCGTTTACAGCGTTAGGATTGTCTTCTGCAAATTCATAAGCCATGGCTGGAGGGTCCATAAAGTAGTAGGTATCGAAAGCTTTTTTTCTCACAGCTGCCATTTGGAGTGAGTAGGTGTTAACCCATTGTTCTAGGGAAAGAATTTTTTTCCATTTTTTTTTGGATTTTTCTACTTTGATCCGATCATTCATGTCTTTAATCCAATCATTCACGTCGGATTCTTTGTCTGATTTTTTAGATGATATAGCTACATAAGAAAGATGTTTTAAAGGAGGGAGTCCATGTCCTGTTATGTAGATGTAAATTGAAGAAGGATTTTCTTTCTGAAGACTTTCTATGTGGCGAATAAGTGATTTGGTGCTCGCCATAAAACAATCTTCAACGGAGTGTTTTAAATGTTCAAATTGCTTTAAAACCTCAGCTTGTTGAGTATCTTTTAAAACTTCTCCCTTTTCATCGATTAAATCTGTAGGGGGTGGAACATAATAACAAGCTATTTGCTCTTTTGAGTATCCTTGGCTTAACCAATATTCTTTTTGATTAGCGACTTCCCGAGCAAAGGTTGCGTTTGGATAACCTCCCCCCACAAGAAAAATTCTGGTTTTAGGATTTATGTCTCCTTCAACACCGGAAAAACCGTTTCGAAAAGTTTTGTAGTGGATGCCCGTGCAAGAGGAAAGACTAGCTAAAAGAGTGATTGCGAGAGGGAGCGAAAAGGATTTACTCATATTGTGCACCGCATAATACACTACTCAAGCAGATGTTCTCAATAAAAATTAGTCCTTAGAGATATACCTGGTTATAAGGGTTTGAATTTAAAGGGTTTAAATGAGACGAGAGTTTAAATATGGCGCGCCCGTGAGGACTCGAACCTCAGACCTGCTGATTAGAAATCAGCTGCTCTATCCAGCTGAGCTACGGGCGCCTAGTGCCATGTGCAAACCCGTGAAGCCTGGGCCTCACAAAGCGTGCTTCTCAAAAACACCACATTCCGTGGCGTTCTATCAAGGCATTCGTTAAAAAAATCGTAATTTCGGGTTTATTTTGCAAGTTCTTTCACAACTTCAACCGAAAGTTTAACGGTTTGCTCGTAATCTTTGAGGTTCATCATCGCATTGTGCGTATGAATATAGCGGCAAGGGGTCGCCAAAACACAGCAGCGCGCGCCGTCTTTTGTGAGATGAAAACTTCCCGCATCTGTTCCGCCCGATTTTCGAACAGCGATTTGAGTGGAGATTTTTTTCTTTTCAGCCACTTTCAGAGCTGTGTCCACAAGACTTCGGCTCATGATTGCCGATGAGTCCATAAGTCGCAATTGCACGCCTCCGCCCATTTTGGTTTGTGAATCGAGTGGGTTGAGTCCGGGGGTATCGTCGGCTGGAGCTCCTTCGAGCAAAAGGGCATCGTCGACACCCAAAGAGTACGCAAGAGTTTTTGCGCCTCGAAGTCCCATTTCTT
>JBAXJW010000102.1:0-5771 GCA_037137635.1 bacterium
CCTTTGGAATGCTTCATCACTTGTCCTACCAAAAAGGCAAAAACTTTTTCCTTACCTTGTTTGAACTCTGCAACCACATCTGGATTTTCTTGAATGACTTTCGTAATCCATTCTTGAATCGCTGTTTCATCCAAGACCTGCACGAGACCTTTTTCTTTCACAATCTCAGCTGGATTTTTACGAGAAACAAACATGTCTTCGAAAACAGTTTTTGCAATTTTTCCACTAATCGTGCCTTTTTCAATCAGAGAAATAAGCTCTGCTATTTGCTCAGGAGAAATAGGACTTTGAGTAATGTCTGCGCCTTCAACTTTTTTTATTTCGCGCAAAAGCTCAGATAAAATCCAGTTCGCTGCAGACTTAGGAGTTGCGCCTACTTTTACGCATTTCTCAAAATAATCCGCCAACTCTTTTGCGAGAGTGAGTTGTTCCGCATCATAGGTTGTCAGTGAATAATCTTTTTCAAAACGAGCACGTTTTAGCTCAGGCAGTTCAGGCATGTTTTTTCTAACATCTTGAATATATTCTTGAGTTACTAAAAGAGGTGGGAGATCGGGCTCAGGGAAATATCTATAATCATGAGCCTCTTCTTTAGTTCGCTGACTAAAGGTTTTTCCAGCAGCCGAATCCCATCCACGAGTTTCTTGAATCACTTTACCACCAGAAGATACAACAGCAATTTGTCGAGCCGACTCAAATTCAATCGCTTTTTCAATAAAACGAAAGCTATTAAGGTTTTTTAGCTCAGTACGAGTTCCAAATTCTTTTTGTCCAAAAGGGCGAACACTTAAATTCACATCGCAACGAAAATTTCCTTCTTCAAGGTTTCCATCGCAAATTCCACCAAAAACTAAAATTGAATGAATCTTCTTTAAATAAGCCACGGCTTCTGCTGCATTTCTCATGTCTGGCTTCGAAACAATCTCAATCAAAGGAGTTCCAGAACGGTTCAAATTCACAAGCGTCGTAGAAGCTAAGTGAATAGATTTTCCCGCATCTTCTTCCATGTGAATGCGCTCAATGCCAATCGTCTTTGAGTGGCCATCAGCCACAACATCAATTTGCCCTACTCCGCAGAGAGGCTCATCAAACTGAGAAATCTGATATCCTTTGGGCAAGTCAGGATAAAAATAATTTTTTCTAGAAAAAACTGAGCGTTCATTAATTTTACAATTCAAAGCGATTCCCGCTCTGACTGCTAAATGAACTGCTTCTTTGTTCAAAACAGGTAAAGCACCCGGCAAACCACCCGACACAGGACCCACTTGTGAATTTTCTTTTTCGCCAAACTTTGCCGCAACAAAACAAAAAGCTTTTGTTTGAGTCATGAGTTGAGCATGAATTTCTAAACCAATGACAATTTCAAATTGCGAACTCATGGAGTCACTCCTTTAACAGAACTTGGCATTTGTGTTTGATAGCTATGAGCTACGCCCAACAAGAGATCATCTCTCCACCAGGGTCCTAGAAGCTGTAACCCAACAGGTAAGTTATTTGCAAAACCAACGTTAAAAGAAAGTCCGGGAATCCCCGCAAGATTTGTAGAAAGCGTATAAACATCTGACAAATACATTTGAAGTGGATTGCCTGCTTTTTCTCCCAACTTAAACGCTGTTGTAGGAGAGGTCGGCCCAGCGATCACATCACATTTTTCAAAAGCTTTTTTGAAATCTTCTCTCAAAAGAGTCCTGATTTGAGAAGCCTTGCGATAGTAGGCATCGTAATAGCCTGAAGAAAGACAAAAAGTTCCGAGCATAATTCTTAAGCGAACTTCTTCTCCAAAACCTTCTCGGCGATTGAGAGAATAAAGCTCATCTAAGTTCATTGTTTTCTTTTGCGTACGATGGCCGTAGTGGATTCCATCGTATCGAGCCAAGTTCGAAGAAGCCTCACTCGTGCAAACAATGTAATAAGTCGCAAGCGAGTATTTGGTATGAGGCAATTCAATATCCACTAACTCTGCACCCTGACTTTTGAGAAAGCTCAAAGATTCACGAATGGTTTTTTCAACTTCTTTATCAAGACCCGCTTCAAAAAATTCACGCGGAATCCCAACTCGTAACCCTTTTAATTTATTTTGAGATTGAAAATCTTTTGCCAATTGAACAAAAGAAGGAACCTTTGCAGATGCTGACGTGGCATCGTGCATATCTTTTCCAGAAATAGCTTCCAAAACAGCTGCTGATCCAAGCGCATCGCTACACATAGGTCCCACTTGATCGAGCGAGCTTGCAAAAGCCACGACTCCATAGCGACTGACACGACCATAAGTAGGCTTGATGCCTGTAATCCCACAGAGAGATGCGGGCTGACGAATGGATCCGCCCGTGTCTGTACCCAAAGAAAGAGGGGCACAACGAGCCGCTACAGCTGCAGCCGATCCCCCACTCGAGCCTCCAGGAACACGTGTTAAATCCCATGGATTTTTACTCGCACCAAAGGCACTTGTTTCATTGGAAGATCCCATCGCAAATTCATCAAGATTGGTTTTTCCAAGTATAGGCGCACCTGCTTGCTTTAACTTAGCAACAACAGTGGCATCATAAGGGGCTTTAAAATTTGCAAGCATCTTCGAAGCCGCTGTGCAGGTGTGATCTTTGACAAGAATTAAATCCTTCACCGCAATCGGCATTCCCAGTACGGGATTTCTCTCACCTTTTGCAAGACGAAGGTCAGCCTCACGGGCTTGAGCCATCGCTAATTCTTCGGTGAAAGAAATATAGGCATTTATTTTTTCATTTAACTTTTTAGAACGCCCTAAAAAATATTCGGTCAATTCAACAGAAGAAACCTGCTTTTCATCCAAAGCTACTCGAAGCTCTTCAAAACTTGCTTCTGAAAAATTCTTATTCACGACTCAATCTCTCCCACAACTTTAGGAATACGGAAGCAACCTTCAAAGGCATCAGGGGCATTCCTCATAAGCTCTTCCACGGGAACAGGACTTTCGGGAGTATCTTCACGAAGTTCCATTTCAGGACTTGCATGAAAAAAGGGAGCTACATGAGAAGTCTCCACTTGTGAGAGTTGATTAAAGTGCTCCAAAATTGATTGAATCTTTTTTTCTACTTTTTCATGGTCGCCAGCCTCAAGGCTTAAACGAGCTAATTTTGCCAAATGATCTATGTTCAAGGACATTCGCAAAGTTCTAGCGCGCCATCCCTAAACAGGAAAGAAAAGATTGAGGCTCACGGGCATTTAAGCCATGATTCTGTGGATGTTTCGGCACTTTTTTTTCATTCAAAGCTTTCTAAGCCTGGCTTTATTTTTGAGAGCGTCCCCGCTGAAACTCCCCCATATCGAAGAGTTTGAAAATACAATTCAACCCAAAGGAAGCATCGTTTTTAAAAGCGAAAGCGGACATCACTTTAACCAAAGCTCCCCACTCAACTGTGGAGAGGGTGCAAAGATGGTCGACAAAGACAACATAACACTCAAATGCCTCTACCCCAAAGAAGGAAGCTACAAAGCTTTTTTGGCAATTTGCGATGACTCCCTTAAATACTGCAAAATTTTTCAACCCGAAATTATCGTGGGAATGAAAAGTCTTGTACAAAAAAAGACTGCCTCGAACAAAACAAAGCCCTCAGAACACTACGGCTTTAAAATAGGAAATCCTGAAAAACTACTTGAAGAGAATCGAAAGAAATCGCCCAAAGAATCAACCTTAATTGATTTCTTTGCCCTCTGGTGCCCTCCTTGTAATGATTTGGATGAACTTGTTTTCTCTCAAAAAGACTTTCAAAAAGAAAGCAAGAATTTAAACAAAATTAAAGTCAACGTTGACGAAGAAGACTCCTGGAAGATCAAAGAACGCTTTCAAATCACAGGATACCCCACTCTTATTTATCTCAATAAAAACGGAGATGAAGTGGGAAGGTCTTGGGGAACTCAATCTCCAGAGATTTTTAAAACTTGGCTTCAAAAAATGAAAAAACTCGAGAGCAAACCTCTTTCGTGGGCCATGCAACAATCTGACGAAGAAAGCATTCAAAGAGTTGCTGAATGGAATTTTGATCGAGCTCATTACGCGGAAGTAAAGACACTCTTAGGAGCCAGAAACGAGGAATGGGCTAAAAAACTCTACCTTCGGAGCGAAATCTCAATCGCAGCCGAAACAAATGAAAGCTCAACTCAAAAAGAGAAGCTGGAAAAACTCCTTAAGCTTTATCCCAAAGACGTGAACTATGCTTACTGGCTTTTAGACCTTGCCCACATTGAAACAATAAACAAAAAAAATCTTGAAAAAGAACTCTCCCAGGCTCTTCAAAACATCGAGTTTTTTCTTAAAAACTCACCTGAAGCTGAAAAAGAGAACATATCCTCTCAAGATCTTGTTATTTTAAAAGCAGACCTCGTAGAAGCCTTTGAAAAAAAAGAAGAGCTCCTCAAAGCCCAGCAGGAGGCGATTGAATTTTTTGAAAAAACCCTCAAGAGTGGAAAGAAAGTCTCACGAGGAAGAAGTCACATTTTAGCCTATTTCTACCGAGAGACAGGAAAAGTAGAAGAGGCAAAGAAAATCTACGAATCCCTTGTTCAGGAAAACTCCCAAGAATTTACCTTCTATTACAGATACGCAAATGCCCTTAAAACTCTCAAAGACTTTGAAGCCGCTCTTAAATGGCTCGATAAAGGAGCCCCATATCTGACCCAAGGCAACTCACAGATTCAGTACGCGCTTTTAAAGGGTCAAATCCTCAAAGAGCTCAAAAGACCCGATGAAGGGCTTCAATTCGTAGAAGGAAGTCTTGCCACACTCAATCGAGCAGAATGGGAAAGGGATCGGCGAAATAAGCTGTTACAAGAACTAAATTCCTTGAAAGAGGAGCTTCTTGAAATTGTTCGCAACTCGAAACAAAGCAAGTAAAGCTTTCTTTAACAAAAACTAAAAATCTATTTTCAAATCAAAATTTTGTGTTGAGATAGTCTTATGAACGGACTCGACTCACTCACAAAGCAGCTCTCCAAAATCAATCTTGAAAAAGTTCAAGATTATGCAAAAAATCTTCGCTACCCTCTCGAAGCTTCAGCACGAACTGCTTTGTATTTTCTTCCTGCTCTTTCAACACAAACTTTCTTAGGTCGCTCCAAAGACCCTAAATTTAAAGAATATAAAAATAAATTTTCTCTCCTAAACTATTTTAAAGAAGTTAAAAAGCTCTACGAACAAGATGCCGAAAACATCAAACTTAAAAGATACCTCGCTCCTGAAAGAATGCTTCCAAATTTAAAAGACTACACATCTTTAAACTTTAAGAATGCTCTTGAGCTTTTTAACGTTAAAGAAAGAATCCAAAAGAAAAAAACTAAAATTATTGATGATAAAATATCTCTCGATGACTTTCCCTCGTATTATCTTGAAAGTTTTCACCACCAAAACGACGGATACCTCAGCGAAGATTCAGCCAAACTCTACGATCATCAAGTAGAAACTGTTTTTACTGGGACAGCAGAAGCCATGCGTCGACACGGAATCAAAGCCCTCCACGAACTGAATTCATATCATTTCCCTAGTGATGAAAAATTAAAAATTCTTGATGTTGGATGTGGAACAGGTGCGTTCGCCTATGAACTTAAAAGACATTTTCCCATGTCTAAAGTTACGGGTCTGGACCTAAGCCCTTGGTACCTAAAAGAAGCAGAAATTCAACACCCCGACGCGGGCATTGAATGGGTTTTTGGAAAAGCTGAAAAGCTTCCCTTTGAAGACAATTCCTTTGATATTGTAAGTTCTGTTTTTTTATTTCATGAGCTTCCCGAAGACATTAGAG
>JBAXJW010000103.1:0-5651 GCA_037137635.1 bacterium
GGTTGAAAAATTCGAGTGAGTTTTGGAGAAAGTCCAATCAAAATTCCCACAGGCAACGCCCAAATTGTGGAAAGAATAAGAGCTGCAAAAATTCGACAAAAGGTGAGAAAACAGGAGTATCCAATGAGGCCCCATTCACTCCAGGTCAAAGGTTCTACAAGGCGATAGAGTTTTCCAAAAGTCCAAAAAGCTAAAACAAAACCCAAAGCCAGGAGGAGAGTCTTTCGCATATGTAAAAGAAGGCTATTGAGTTTGAATTTTTTCTCTGTGTTCACAGGGAGGGTTTGAGCTGTATTCTCTATTGGGGATTTTTCTTCTTCAGGTTTTTCATATCGACGAAGTTTGTATTTGAGATCTCTCATCAAAGACGAAAAATATTCAGCAATTTTTGATTGTCGATAAAGCAAAGAAACAAAGGGAACGTCCATGTCGTTGATGGGTTGATCGTCGACACGAAATTTTTGTGACCAAGAAATAATAGGTCTCCAGACAATAAAGTCGAGCAAGATGATAAGAACCATCATGGCTCCAATGCCCATCCAGATAGCTTGTTGATTTCCTTGGTTGAGAGCCTCAGACATATAAGAGCCTAGACCAGGAATACGAAAGCTTTGTCCGTTGAGTTGAAATGATTCGCAGACGGTCAGAAAAAACCAGCCTCCTGCAATCGAGACAAGACTATTCCAAGCAAGAGGAGTGGCTGAAAAAGGAAGGTCGATTTTTAAAAATCGAGAGAAGTAACTGAGTCGAGATATCTTAGCGACTTCATAAAATTCTTGAGGAATGTTTTTTAAAGAAGCATAAAAAGCAAAAGCAATGTTCCAGATTTGGCTTGTAACAATTAACAAGATACACGCAATCTCAAGGCCGATATTGTAAGTGGGAAAAATGCTAATTAATCCCAAAACAAGTCCTGGTAAAAATCCCAAAACAGGTACGGATTGTCCGATGTCCAAAAAAGGAAGAATGATTTGTTCCCAAAACGAAGATCGAGCAGCAAGCCATCCAAAAAGAAGAGCGAGTGAAAAAGAAATCAGGTACGCAACAATGCCTCGAATAAAAGATAGAGCAGAATAACCTAGTAGGGCATTTACTCCTAAATTGATGGTTACTTCTTGTTGATAGTGATGAGTCCATCTTTGAGCTGTTGTCACAACAGCAAGGATAATAGTCGCCAGCACGACGATCACGAATATGTCTGCACGAGTGACTTTTCGTGCTTTGAATATGTCGCGTGTGCTGAACATTTATTTATACTGCACTTTTACGATTTAACTTTCAATCTTCAAATGAAATGGAAAATCAATTGCAAAATAATGCTCAAATAGCAGGAAAGATTTTGATTAATCCTTTGATCACAATAGCAGCATAGAGACCTGCAACAATATCGTCCCCGAAGAGACCTAAGAGAGATTTTTGGCGATCCAATAAGTTTGCAGGAAAGGGTTTGAAAATATCAAAAATTCTAAAGAGGATAAAAGCCCAAATGATGTAAGAAATAGGAAGTGTTTGAGGTCCTGCAAGAGAGAGTCTTTTCAAACTTTGAATCGCAAGAGCTTGTCCAATAATTTCATCAATCACGATTTGTTGGGCATCTTCATGGTTGAGTTCAAGAGTGGCTCTTTTTACAAGAGGGCTCATGAGAAGGGCCAGCAGAAAACAAAATAAAACGCTTAAATAAATGGGAAATTGTAAAAACCAAAGTCCTAGTGGAATTCCCAAAAGAGATCCCCATGTTCCTGGAGCTCCAGGTAAAAATCCCAATCCAAATCCACTTGAGATAAAGGATGCAAAAGTCAGTTTAAATTTTTTCATTCCTTCCCCCTTTTTTAGTCTAGGCTAAGTTTTAACTTAAGCCACAAGCCTTTCTAACTTTATCCAAGACCAATGTCGCTTGTGCTTGAGCTTTTTGTTTGCCCTCTTTGAGAACACTTTCCACTTCTTCAGGATTTTTCATGAGAGCATCAAAGCGCTTTCTCATAGGATCAAAGTGCTCTTTAATTTTATCAAGTAGGGCGATTTTTGCGTGACCATATCCATAACCACCGGCGCGGAATTTACTTTCCATGTCAGCAACTTCAGCAGGACTTGCAAAAAACTTATAGAATTTCACAATAGCTGATTCGTCAGGATTCTTTTTGTCATCAAGACCTAAGCTATCTGTTACGATTGCCATGACCTGAGTTTTAAGAGTTTTTTCGCTGGCAAGAGGCTCAATGAAATTGCCATAGCTTTTGCTCATTTTATTCACACCATCGATGCCTGGAACAACGGCCATGTCTTTTTGAACAAGGGCTTCAGGTTTTTTGAGAACCTCACCGTAGTAATGGTTGAAGCGTTGAGCGAGCTGACGGGTCATTTCAATGTGTTGAAGTTGATCTTGGCCCACGGGAACAACGTCAGAATCGTAGAGTAAAATATCCGCACTCATCAAGACTGGATAAGAGAAAGTGCCCAGATTCATTTCGCCTTCGCGACCTTCGTCTTTTGCTGCTTTGTACGCATGTGCGCGAGTGAGATCTCCGTAACTTGCAAGACAGCTTAAAATCCAAGAAAGTTCTGTGATTTCTGGAATGTCGGATTGTCTAAAGAGAGCCCCTTTAGTGGGATCAAATCCAAAAGCTAAAAAGGCAGCCGCCATTTGAAAAGTGTCGGCCTTTAGTTTTTTTGGATCTCTGATGGTTGTAAGAGCGTGATAATCCGCAATGAAATAAAAAGTTTCATGACTTTTTTGTAATTCGAGTGCGGGCTTGATCATGCCCAAATAGTTTCCAAGATGTGGAAGCCCGCTTGTGGGCTTAATTCCGCTCAGACTTCTTTTCACGCACTTTCTTTATAGTGGGCTTTGAGATTCTTTGCGACCAAAATTCCCTTATTTTACGATTTAGGTAGTCAGCAAATTCGAGTTGAACATTGTGGCTTCCTAGGGGAATCGAAAAGTATTCCGCATTCGGCATGCTTTGTGCCAATTTTTTTTGAACATCGGGTGGAGTGACTTGATCGTTGGCTCCCGAAACAACAAGGGTCGGGCTTTCTATTCGTCTTAAGAGACTTTCAGAATTTCCAAGCGACATGTCGTGAAGCAATTCAAAGAATGCGTTGGGAGAAACATTCGCAACAGAATCAAGATAGGTTTCGATGTCTTGACCTTCAACGGCTTTGCGATTGAATCCGGTTGCTAAAACAAGAAGCTTAAGAAGGGCGCGATTTTGAAGAACCCAAGACCAAAAAGTACGGAACTGTTCTTTTTTCTCGGGAAATGTTCCGAGTAAAGTCGGCATGACGGAATCTAAAAACTTTAAACCTAGGATTCTTTTGAAAGGATTTTCTGCCGAGCCAGCAATAAGAACAAGAGATTTGGTTTTTTCAGGAAAATTAAACGCAAGCTCAAGCGCAACGTTGCAGCCCATACTATGACCAAAGACGTGAGCTTCTTTGATCGAGAGTTCTTCAAGAACTTTACAGGCATCTTTTGCTAGTTGATTGATGCGTATTTTTTCGTTTTCTTTTTGATATTCGCTTCGATGGTGGCCCCGATAATCAAAAAAAATAAGAGGATGTTCATTTACAAACATTTCGGCAAGACTTCGCCACTGGTGTTTGCTGCACGCTAAGCCATAGCAAAAAAGAATAGGAGTGCGTTGTTTTGAAAATGTGGCTCCGTGGTGTTCCCAGTAGATTTTGAGCCCATCGAAGGATTTGATGTAACCTTTCTCGTGAGGCTTATCAAAAAATGTGGGCATAGAAGCAATCTTACACCAAGATTACTTAGACAAAGAAGAGCGATCGCTTTAATTTAAAACAATGCTCAGAATTTCTGGTGGCGAATGGAAGGGACATCCTTTGAAGAGTCCAAAGGGAAGTGAAACTCGTCCCACATCTGCTTTTTTGCGAGAATCTATTTTTAATACTCTTCAAAATGCAATGGGGTTGGAGCCACGATCTGTTCTTGATCTTTTTTCGGGAACGGGGGCTTTGGGAATAGAGGCTCTTTCAAGGGGTGCGGAAAAAGCTGTTTTTATTGAATCTTCCCCACAAACGCTCAAGGTTTTGGAGCAGAATTTACAAGTTCCTAATCGTTCTACGAGAGTTCTTCGCGAAGCAGACCCTAAAAAATGGGGCAAAATGCTCATGTCTTTTGATTCTTATTTGCCCTTTGATCTGATTTTTTGTGATCCTCCCTATAATAAAGGATGGATTCCAAAAGCTTTTAAAGCCTTGGAGAGTTTTCCTCTTTGGAGTGATCGCTGCATTTTGGTTGCAGAAATGTCGCCCAAAGAAAGCGTGGAGCTAGAGAATTGGAAGCTTCTTAAAGAGAAGGTTCATGGTGATTCAAAAGTTGTTTTTTTAGAGCGTAAAGCTTAGGATGCTAGCCGTGAAGGCCATATTCGCAGGTACCTTCGATCCACCAACTTTGGGTCATTGGGAAATTATTCAAAGAGCGCATCCTCTTTTTGACAAGCTTTACGTTGTTCTTGCGCTTAATTCTGTGAAAAACCCTTTGCTCTCTATATTGGAGCGAGAGGAAGTTTTGAAAAAACTTATTTCAGATGCAGGCTTAAGGAATAAGTGCGAAGTTTTATCGTCAAACGAATTGGTTGCTCAATTAAGCCAAAAATTAAAAGTTGATTATCTTATCCGCGGAGTTCGAAGCGGAAAAGATTTAGAGCACGAGCTTCCCATGTCTGTTGCCAATGAAATTCTATCGCAAGGGATAACAACAATTTTGATTCCTTCCACGAAGGAATCAACTTTTGTGAGTAGCACTCTCGTGAGAGAAATTCATGGTCTGGGTGGAGATGTGAGTTCTTTTGTTCCTAAAGTCGTTTCTGATTTTTTAAAATCAAAAATAAAACCAAAAAAACCATCAAAAAATACGAAAGGTAAGAAAAAATGATTCCTCAAAGAGTTGCCGGTAGTTCCACACTCGCCATGCTTGAAAAAGTAAGACAGATGAAAGCCCAGGGTATGGATGTTGTGTCTTTTGCTGCAGGAGAGTCTGATTTTCCTACACCTCGTGAAGTGATTGAAGAAGCGCATAAAGAAATGCTTGAGGGAAATACTCGTTATGTTTCAACTCAAGGAGTTCCTGTTTTAAGAGATGCGCTTGCGAAAGATTACAAAAATCGTTTGAATGTTTCGTGGGCAGCTCCTCAGCACTTTTTGGTTGTGGCAGGTGCAAAGCAAGGAATTCATCTGACTTTATCTGCGATTTGCGATGCTGGAGATGAGGTTTTGATTCCTGCTCCTTATTGGGTCAGTTATCCAGGAATTGTGAAAGCAATTTCTGCAAAACCAGTGACTCTTCAAACTCGTTTGGAAGATCGTTATTTTCCGAACGTTGAAACCTTAGAAAAAGCATGGACGCCTCGAACAAAGGCTCTGATTATGGCTTCACCTGGAAACCCTACGGGTCTCATGATCGAAGAAAAATTGCTCAAAGAAATCATCTCTTGGTGTGAAAAGAAAAAAGTCGTTCTGATTTTTGATGAGCTTTACGAGCGACTCACCTTTGGAAAAACCAAACACGTTTCTGCTTTGTCACTTGTGACGGAAGCGCAAAGTGAATGGGTTCTGAGCGTGAATGCTTTTTCAAAAACTTTTGGAATGACTGGGTGGCGTTTGGGATGGGTTGCAAGTCATCCTAAAAA